>NZ_JBHYUG010000051.1:0-42611 GCF_042749375.1 Streptomyces sp. NPDC059477
GGTCGGGAATGGGGAGGGGTGGGTGGGGTGGGGCGGGGGGGGGGGGGGGAGCCGTGGGTGGGGTGGGGCGGGGGGGGGGGCGGCGCCGCTGCGTGGTCCCCCCCCCCCACCACCGGCGTCTCTTGGGGCCCGCCGGATCCGGCGGGCCCGGTGCCGGCGGATGCCGTGCCGGCGGAACCCCCGGCGTCAGCGCTCCCGCCGCCGGACCCCCCGCCGCCGGACCCCTCGTCCACGCCGAGCTCCGCCAGCAGCCGGGCCACGTCCGCGCCCACCTCCGACGGGTCGCCGACCAGGGCCATCGGGGCGCCGACGGCGACGGTCGTGCCGCCGGGCACCAGGGTGCGCAGCAGCATGGCGTCCGTCTCGGCGGCCACCTCCACCAGCGCCTTGTCCGTCTCCAGGACGACGATCGGATCGCCGGTCCGGTACGGGGTGTGCTCCTTGACCAGCCATTCGGACAGGACGGCTTCCGTCGCTCCGGCGGCGACTTCGGGTACCCGAAGCAGCGTTGCCATGGGTCTTCTCCTACCTGGGTCTTGGGCCGTGGGCTCAGTACGCGGCGATCTCGCGCAGCGCGGTGACGACTTCCTCGGTCCGGGCGATCGCCGCCCGCTCCAGGACCTTGCTGATGTTGGGCGACGCCTCGCCGCCGGTGACCCGCTCGATCGGGGCGTCCAGCCAGTCGAACAGGCGCCGCTGGATCTCGTCCGCGAGCCAGCCGCCGTACGACGTCCCGCGCGCCCCCTGTTCCACGATGAGGACCCGGTTGGTCTTCCTCACGCTCGCCTCGATGGTGTCCCAGTCGAGGGAGGCCCGGTCCAGCCAGCGCAGATCGATCAAGTCGGCCCGGATCTCCGGCACCTGGTCGAGCGCCTCCTGGCAGTGGCGGACCATCGAGAGGTACGAGATGACGGTGAGGTCGTCACCCTCGCGGCGCAGGGCGGCCCTGCCGACCGGGATGCGGTAGTCGAGGTCGTCGACGGGTGCCGGGCCCGTCGAGGTGTACAGGTCGACGTGTTCCAGGACGACGACCGGGTCCTCGCAGGCCAGCGCGGTGTTCATCAGGCCCACGTAGTCGAAGGGGGTGGAGGGGGCGACCACCCGCAGACCGGCCGCCGTGGTGAGCACGCCCGCCGGGTCCATCGTGTGCTGGGAGCCGTATCCGGAGCCCGCCGCGAGCTTGGAGCGCAGCACGAACGGCACCGCCTCGTTGCCGCCGAACATGTGCCGGGCCTTGGCCACCTGGTTGAACAGCTGGTCGGCGGCGACCCACATGAAGTCGGCGTACATGAACTCCACGATGGGCCGGAACCGCCCGTCCATCGCCATGCCCCCGCCGAGCCCGGCGAACGCGTTCTCGCTGATCGGCGTCCCGAGCACCCGCTCCGGGGCCACCTCCTGGGCCCGCTTGGTGGCCCCGTTGGTGCCGCCGCGCAGCCGGTCGACGTCCTCGCCCAGGACGACGACCCGCTCGTCGGTCTCCATCCGGCGCCCGATCACCTCGCTGACCAGGTCGATGAAGCGCCGCTCCGCGAGCTGCCCGGCGAACGTCCCGGCCTCCTCGTAGCGGCTGTCCGCCAGCTCGCTCAGATCGCCGCGCACGCCGACGTCCACCAGCGCCGGGTCCGGCCAGGCCGAGGGGCGGATCCGGCGTACCCCGGGCTTGCCCGCGGGGTCCTGCTCCAGCAGGGTGTCGCCGATCTCGCGGAGCACGGCGGCGACCTGCTTCTGCGCGGCGGTCACCTCCCGCGCGGTGGCCAGCTTGCGCCGTACGACGTGGCGGCGCAGCTGGTCCAGCGGGTCACGCGCCCGCCATGCCTGCTCCTCCGCCTTGTCCCGGTAGCCGAAGGCGCTGCCCGGGTACGGGCCGTTCTGGTGGAAGTAGCGGTAGACCTCCGCCTCGATGACGGTCGGGCCGTGCCCGGCGCGCATGTGCGCGAGCGCCTCGGTCATCGCCAGCTGCACGGCGAGCGCGTCCATGCCGTCCACCCGCCAGCTGGGGATGCCGAAGCCGGGGCCGCGGCCGGACAGCCGGGCCTCGGCGGTCACCTCGCCGATGGGGGTGGAGACGGCGTACAGGTTGTTCTCGATGAAGAAGCAGACCGGCAGCTTCCAGGCCGCCGCCAGGTTGAAGGTCTCCAGGACCGAGCCGATGTTGACGGCCCCGTCCCCGAAGTAGGTCACGGTGACCGCGTCCGTCCCGGCGCGCAGCTGGTTGAAGGCGAACCCGGCGGCCTGCGGGACCCCGCCGCCGACGATGGCGTTGGTGCCCATCGCCCCGGCCTCCCGCCACTGGAGGTGCATCGAGCCGCCCCGGCCCAGGCAGAAACCGTCGGCGAGGCCGCAGATCTCGGCGAGGGTGCGGTGCAGCACCATGCGCACGTCGTCACTCAGCTCGGGCAGCCCGTCCGACTTTTTCGGCAGTACGTGGGTGAGGGCCTTGGCGAGGAACTGGTGATGGCCGCGGTGGGAGCCGTTGACGAAGTCGTCGCTGCGCAGCGGCAGCACCGAGCCGACGGCCCCGCCCTCCTGCCCGACGCTGGAATGCACCGGACCGTGGATCAGGCCCTGACCGGCCAGTTCGAGCGCGTACTCCTCGAAGGCCCGGATCCACAGGCCCTGGCCCAGCATCCCCAGCAGCAGGGCCGGGTCGGCGGCGTCCCAGTCCCCGGTCGAGGCGCTCAGCTCCACCCAGGGCGAGCTGGGGGACAACGGATCACGGCTGGGCATGGGCCCTCCCTGGAGATGACTGACCGATGAGAAACAGTGGGGAACGGTGGAGAACGGTGAGAAACAGCGGGGTCGGCGGCAATGGATTGGATCCATTGCAAGATGGCCGAACCACACTCGGGGGTTGTATGACCTAGACTATGCGCCCAGTGAGACATGATCGCAAGACCAAATGGATCCAATCGTTCGGATCCATCGAAGAAGGCGGAGGCGACACCATGGCGATTCCCGGACTGACCCGGCTCGATCACATCGGGCTCACCGTGCCGGATCTGGACGAGGCCCATACGTTCTTCGTGGACGTGCTCGGCTGCGAGTACATGTACGCGCTCGGCCCCTACAGGGACGACGGCCACTGGATGAGCACCCACCTGGACGTCGACGACAGGACCGTGATGCGCCGGCTGCACTTCTACCGGCTCGGCGGCCAGGCGGTCTTCGAGGTCTTCGCGTACGAGGCCCCGGACCAGCGCGCCAAGGGCCCGCGCAACAGCGATGTCGGCGGCCACCATGTCGCCCTGTACGTGGAGGACCTGGACGCGGCGGTGGCCGATCTGCGCCGGCGTGGGCTGCGGGTGCTGGGTGAGCCGACCACCAGCCGGGGTGCCAGCGAGGGACAGCGCTGGGTCTACTTCCTGGCGCCCTGGGGGATGCAGTTCGAGCTGGTTTCCTATCCTGGCGGCAAGGCCTTCGACCATGATCCCGGAGCCTTCGCCTGAGCAGGGGAGTGAGTGAGCCAGTGTCCGACGGCAAGGGCGACAAGGTTGGCAAGGCCGATAAGGGTGACAAGGGTGACAAGGGCGGCGGCAACGGCGCGCTGCGGGCCGGAGTGGCCAGCCAGCGGATCGCCGATCAGCTGCGCGAGCGCATCCTGGCGGGCCGGCTGGCCCCCGGGACGCGCATCATCCAGGACGACCTCGCGGACGAGCTGCACACCAGCCGGCTGCCGGTGCGCGAGGCGCTGCGCATCCTCCAGTCCAAGGGGCTGGTCACCCTGCGCGCCAACCAGGGCGCCTGGGTCACCCAGATGGACATGCGCGAGTGCGAGCTGAGCTACAAGATGCGCGAGCGCCTCGAACCGCTGCTGCTCGCCGAGTCCGCCCCCCGGCTCACCGGGGCGGACATCGCCGAACTGACCGGGATCCAGGACCGGATCGAGGAGACCCGGGACGTGGAGGAGTTCCTGGTGCTGGACCGGCAGCTGCACTGGGCGACGTACCGTCACCACCGGGCGGACGAACTGGCGGGGGTCGTGGCCCGGCTGTGGGACACCACCCAGCACTACCGGCGGGCCTTCACCCGGCTGACGCTGGGCCAGCGCGGCTGGATCATCAACGCCGAGCACCGCCTGCTCATCGAGGCCCTGCGCGACGGCGACGGCCGCTCGGCGGAACGCATCCTGGAACTGCACATCCGCCGGACACGGGTGGAACTGGCCCAGCATCCCGACGTGTTCCGCGGCGAGGAAGCGGGCCGCTGAGGCGAGCCGCCCCCCCGGGGGGCCCGCCTCGGCGGGGTGACTCAGGCGGCCTGGTAGGGCGGCGGCTCCTGGCCGGCCGCCCACTGCTGGGCGCCGGCCTTGTCCCGGATGTGGTCACGGGACGCCTCGGCGAGCCGGGTGGCCCGCTTCAGATCGGGGGCGATCAGCGCACCGCCGTACTTGAGCACCCGGCCGTTGACGAGGACCGTGTCCACCTCGGCGCGGCTCGCCTGGAAGACGATCTGGTGAACGGCGTTGGTGAGCGGGACCATCGAAGGGGTGTCGGCCCGCAGCATCACCAGGTCCGCCAGCTTGCCCGGGGTGATCGACCCCAGTTTCGAGCCCAGGCCGAGCGCGTCGGCGCCACCCTGGGTGGCGTAGTGGAGGACGTCCTCGGTACGCAGATCGTTGTTGATGACCGTCTTGCCCTCGGCATGGGCCGCCTGGTGGTCGAGGCCACGGTCGGCGTTGAGGGTGGCCCGCATCGCGGAGAACATGTCCGAACTCCACCACACGCTGGTGTCCATCGACAGCGACACCGGGATGCCGTGCTCGCGCACCTTGCCGGTGGGCGGGTAGCCCTGACCGGCGTTCAGCTCGCTCTCGGCGGAGATCGAGACGTTGCCGCCGGAGTCGGCGATCATGCGGTAGGCGCTGTCCGTGAGCGTTCCGGCGTGCACATAGGTGTTGGTGGGGAGCAGGAAGCCGTTGTCCCGCAGGATGCTGATCCCGGCGTCCGTCGAGAAGTCCCACACGCCCGCGTGCTGGGTGACCATCAGATCGCGGTCGCGGGCGAACTCCCAGGCCGGGCGCTCCGGGAAGGCCGGGTCGCCGGGCGGGTCCCAGGCCAGTTGCAGGGTGACCAACTGGTCCTTGGAGGAGAAGCGGGCGCGCAGCAGCCGGTCCACGTCACCGTCGACGGCCCACTTCTGCGGACCCGCGCTGATGTCGCCGAACGCCAGCCGGGCCCGCCCGCGCGAGTCGAACAGGGCGTCGGCGGCGGCCTCGGCGTGCTCGTAGGTGTACAGGGCGTGCGACCAGTCCAGGCTGGTGGTCACCCCGCTGTTGATGGCCTCCACCATGGAGAGGTAGTTCCCGGCGTACACGTCCTCGGGGCGCCAGTACGGGCCCCACTCCTCGTACATGAACCGGAAGTAGTTCGCGATCGTCCACTCGGCGCCGACCCCGCGCAGCACGGTCTGCCACATGTGCCGGTGGGTGTCGATCATGCCGGGCATCAGGATGCGGTCGCGGCCGTCGACGACCACGGCGTTCGAGGGCGCGGCCAGTCTCGGGCCGACGGCCTTGATGGTCGCCCCGGTGACCAGCACATCGGCGTTCTGCCGGGTGCCCAGGCGCGGATCGCCGGTGACGACGGTCGCGCCGCGGAACAGGATCGGGCGGCCGGGGGCGAAGGACGGGACCGGCGCGGGCGCCTGGGGCCGGGCGGTGGCGGTGGCGGTGGCGCCCAGTCCGAGGCCGGCGGTTCCGAGGCCGGTACCGGCTCCCACGAGGAAGGACCGGCGGCCCAGTCGGGACCGTGAGCGGTGCATGGCGAACTCCAGGTCTGTACCGGCCGTCTGACGGGCCGGAGGGGAAGGGGGTCGCCTCGGACGCTAGCAAAGGTAGTTGATCGTTCATAAGTTGAAATTTGCACTAAGACTTTGGTCGGACGGGTCCGGGGGCGGACCTAGGACCGGGAGCGGTACGGCGGTCCGCGCGCTGCCGGTTCGGTCCGGCGGGCGGTCGCGCGGGGGCCGGCGGGCGGCGCGTGTGCCGGGCCCGCCGGCCATCGCGGGTGGATCGGTGACCGTCATGGGTGGATCGGTGACCGTCGCGGTGGATTGGTGACGTCGCGGCGGATCGGTGACCGTATCGCGGGGGATCGGGACCGTGTCGCGGTGGATCAGTGACCGTGCGGAGCCTCCTCGCCCGTGTCGCCCGACGGCTGCCCCGACGGCTCGCCCGCCGGGCGTTCCCCGGCGCTGACGGTGAAGGCCGCCGTGTGGACCTCGCCGTCCGCCTTGAAGTCGAGGAACAGGCGGTAGTCGCCGGTGCTGGGCGCGGCGGCCGTGAAGGTGACGTCCGGGCTGCCGGACAGGGCGTCGCCGCTCGCCTCGTCGTGCGGGTGGACGTGCAGATACGCCAGGTCGCCGGAGCGCAGGGCGACCAGATGGCCGTAGGCGCCGAGGTAGGGCTCCAGGTCGGTGACCGGCTTGCCGTCGCGGGTGACGGTGAAGGTCAGCTCGCTCTGGGCGCCCGCCGCCAGGGTGCCGGTCAGCGTCACCTCGTAGCCGTCGACCGTCGCGGTGGCGGCGGCCGGGGGCAGCGCGGCGGGTTCGTACGCGCCCGAGACGGCCAGGTCCGCGCCCAGGGTGAGGCCCTCCTTCTCGGCGGCCGGGCGGAAGTCGGCGAAGACGCGGTAGCCGCCGGGCTCGGAGAGCGTGGCGGGTGTGCTCCAGGTGCCGTCGGCCGCGCGGACCGGGTGGAGATGGCGGAACTCCGTCAGATCGCGCGAGGCGACGATCAGATGCAGCTCCTTCTCGTGCTCACGGGCGAACTCGGTCACCGGGCGGCCGTTCGCGTCGCGGATGGTCAGTCGCAGCTCGGTGGGGTCGCCGGCCGCCACCTGCCGGGTGGCCAGGTCGAGGGTGTAGCCGTCCTGGGAGATCTGGAGGCCGCCCGGGGTGGTGTCGGCGGCGGTGGCCTCGGCGGTGGCCCCGGTGGTGTGGCCTTCCTGGTGCGCGGCCGGCTCCGGGTCGGCGTTGATCGGAGAGACCGCGGTGCCGACCCCATAGGCGGCGGCGAAGCAGACGGCGACGGCCGCGCCGAAGGTGCCGATCTTCTGGAGGGGATTCATCTCGGACTCCTGAGGTCGTTGCCGAACGGGGAACGGGTGGTTCCGTGCGGCCGGGTAGTTCCGTGCGTTCCTTGCCTTTGATACCCATGGGGGGTATACATGGGTGGAGCTTATACCCCTAGGGGGTATAAAGTGAAGAGCAAGCGGTCAAGGAGGAGCGATGAGGAGTGAAGTCGCCGTGAGCCCCACCACAGCACCTGGCGCCACCGAGGTCGAACTCGCGATCGGCGGGATGACGTGCGCCTCCTGCGCCGCACGCATCGAGAAGAAGCTCAACCGCATGGACGGCGTCACCGCGACCGTCAACTATGCCACCGAGAAGGCCAAGGTCAGCTATGACGGCGAGGTCGCCGTCGCCGACCTGATCGCCACGGTGGAGGCCACCGGCTACACCGCCCGTGAGCCCGCGCCGCCCCGGCAGGACGGCGGGCCGGGGGAGGGGGCCGCCGAGGCGCCGGACGAGCTGCTGCCGCTGCGCCAGCGGCTGATCACCGCCGTCGTGCTCTCCGTCCCGGTGATCGCCATGGCCATGATCCCGGCGTTGCAGTTCGAGTACTGGCAGTGGCTGTCCCTGACCCTGGCCGCGCCCGTCGTCGTGTACGCCGCCTGGCCCTTCCACAAGGCCGCCTGGACCAACGCCCGGCACGGCGCCGCCACCATGGACACCCTGATCTCGGTCGGCACGTCGGCGGCGATGATCTGGTCCCTGTGGGCGCTGTTCTTCGGCACCGCGGGCACCCCCGGCATGACCCACCCCTTCGAGCTGACCATCGCGCGCAGCGACGGCGCCGGGAACATCTATCTGGAGGCGGCGGCCGGTGTCACCGCGTTCATCCTGGCCGGGCGCTACTTCGAGGCCCGCTCCAAGCGCAAGGCGGGCGCCGCGCTGCGCGCCCTGATGGAACTGGGCGCCAAGGACGTGACCGTCCTGCGCGACGGACGCGAGACGCTCATCCCGGTCTCCGAGCTGGCGGTCGGGGACCGCTTCCTGGTCCGCCCCGGCGAGAAGATCGCCACCGACGGCACGGTCGTCGAGGGCACCTCCGCCGTGGACGCCTCCATGCTGACCGGCGAGTCCGTGCCGGTCGAGGTCGCCCCCGGCGACGGCGTGACCGGCGCGACCGTCAACGCGGGCGGACGCCTGGTGGTCGAGGCCACCCGGATCGGCGCCGACACCCAGCTCGCCCGGATGGCCAGGCTGGTGGAGGACGCCCAGAACGGCAAGGCCGCCGCCCAGCGCCTCGCCGACCGGATCTCGGCGGTGTTCGTGCCGATCGTGATCGCCCTGTCCCTGGCCACCCTCGGCTTCTGGATCGGCAATGGCGCCGGGGCCGCCGCGGCCTTCACCGCCGCCGTCGCCGTACTGATCATCGCCTGCCCCTGCGCGCTGGGCCTGGCCACACCGACCGCGCTGATGGTCGGCACCGGGCGCGGTGCCCAGCTCGGCATCCTGATCAAGGGCCCCGAGGTGCTGGAGACGACCCGCAAGGTCGACACCGTCGTGCTGGACAAGACCGGCACGGTCACCACCGGCAAGATGACCCTGCTGGCCGTCCGCACCGCCGAGGGCACCGACGAGAAGGACGTCCTGCGGCTCGCGGGCGCCCTGGAGCACGCCTCCGAGCACCCCATCGCCCAGGCCATCGCCACCGGCGCCGCCGAGCGCACCGGCACCCTCCCGGTGCCGGAGGACTTCGCCAACGTCCCCGGACTCGGCGTCCAGGGCGTGGTGGACGGACACGCGGTCCTGGTCGGCCGGGAGAAGCTGCTCGCCGAGTGGGCGATGGAGCTGCCCGCCGAGCTGAAGCTGGCCAAGCAGCAGGCCGAGACCGCCGGCCGGACGGCCGTCGCGGTCGCCTGGGACGGTGAGGCACGGGCCGTCCTGGAGGTCGCCGACGCGGTGAAGGACACCAGCGCCGAGGCCATCACCCGGCTCCGCGCGCTGGGCCTGCGCCCGGTGCTGCTGACCGGCGACAACAAGGCCGTCGCCGAGTCCGTCGCGGCCGAGGTCGGCATCGACGAGGTGATCGCCGAGGTGATGCCGGAGGACAAGGTCGACGTGGTCAAGCGGCTCCAGGCCGAGGGCCGCTCGGTGGCGATGGTCGGCGACGGTGTCAACGACGCCGCCGCGCTGGCCCAGGCCGACCTGGGACTGGCGATGGGCACCGGCACGGACGCCGCGATCGAGGCGAGCGACCTCACCCTGGTCCGCGGCGACCTGCGCGCCGCCGCCGACGCCATCCGCCTCGCCCGCAAGACCCTGGGCACCATCCGCACCAACCTGTTCTGGGCCTTCGCCTACAACGTGGCGGCCCTCCCGCTCGCCGCCGCGGGCCTCCTCAACCCGATGATCGCCGGAGCGGCCATGGCCTTCTCGTCGGTCTTCGTGGTGGGCAACTCCCTCCGACTACGAGGCTTCCGCCCCACCGGCTGACCCCGGGACACCCTCGCGCCCGCCACCACCCGACGCTCCGGTGCCAACAGGCCCGGAGCGTCGGGGTGTTCCCCCGTCCGTCGCAGGGCGGGGGCTCGGGGCGTTCCCCCCGGTCCGCCACAGGCTGGTCGGCGCGTTCACCCCGTCGGCGGAGTATCGGGGCGTTCGGCCCGTCAGCCGCAGGCCGGGGCCACCGGGCGTTCGCCCTCCCCGGTACGCCCCGTGCCGGGGGCGTCGCCGCCTCAACCCCGTCGGCCACCGGCCCGGAGCGGCTGCGTGTTCGGCCTGTCCGTCACCGGCCCGGAGCGGCGGGATGTTCCCCTAGGGAGCGGAGCCGACCCGACCCGACCCGACCCGAGCCGAGCCCGCCCGCGTGGCTCAGCCCTCCCGTGCCCGGCACAGGACATCCACCCGGTTCGTCGTGATCGAGTCCACCCCCATGGCGATCAGCCTGCGCATCGAGCGCCGGGTGTCTGGGGTCCAGCAGGAGACCAGGAGCCCGTCCCGGTGGACGGCGGCCACCAGCTCCCGGTCCAGCAGCGTGAAGCGGAAGTTGAGCCAGCGCGGCTTGATCACGGCCAGCAGGGCCGCCCTCGGTGGCGCCAGGGTCGACCGGGTCAGCGCGATCTCCGCCGCCGGGTCGGCCCCGCGCACCGCCAGCATCGCCCGGGCGTCCGCCGTGTAGTACACCCGCTCCCCGGCACCGCGCTCGCGGACCACATCCACGATCCGGCGGGCCGCGCGGACGTCCGACAGCCCGGGCAGATCCAGCATCAGCCGGGCCTCGCCGGTCGCCGTCAGCGCCTCGGCCAGCGTCGGCACCCCGCCCCCGGTCAGCTCCCGCACCTCGTCCGCCGACAGCGCGGACAGCGGCCGGTCGTGCTCCCACAGCCGTTTGAGCGTCGCGTCGTGCAGGACGACGGGCACGCCGTCGCGGGTCAGGCGTACGTCGATCTCCACGGCGTCCGCGCCCCGGGTGAGCGCGGAACGCAGGGAGTCGAGGGTGTTCTCGCGGAAGCGGTAGGGGTCTCCGCGGTGGGCCACGGCGGTCACGTTCTGCATGGCCCTATTGTGGCGGCCCCACCCTTCCGCTCGCGGCTGCTCCCCTCAGGGCGCGAGCCAGGCCGTCGTGTACGTGTCGATCTCGGCCATGATCCGCTCCTTGCCCGCCCGGTCCAGGAACGACGCCTCGACGGCGTTCTTCGCCAGGCCGGCGATGCCGCGCTCGTCCAGGTCCAGCAGACGCGCGGCGACCGCGTACTCGTTGTCGAGGTCGGTGCCGAACATCGGCGGGTCGTCCGAGTTGACGGTGACCAGGACCCCGGCGCGGACGAACTCCTTGATGGGGTGCTCGTCCAGCGTGGTCACCGCGCGCGTGGCGATGTTGGAGGTCGGGCACACCTCCAGCGGGATCCGGTGCTCGGCGAGATGCGCCAGCAGTTTCTCGTCCCGCGCGGAACTGGTGCCGTGGCCGATGCGCTCGGCCCGCAGATACGTCAGCGCGTCCCACACCGTCTCGGGGCCGGTCGTCTCGCCCGCGTGCGGCACCGAGTGCAGCCCGGCGGCGATGGCGCGGTCGAAGTACGGCTTGAACTGCGGGCGCGGCACGCCGATCTCCGGGCCGCCGAGCCCGAAGGACACCAGGCCCTCGGGGCGCAGCCGGTCGTCCGTGGCCAGCCGGACCGTCTCCTCGGCGGCCTCCAGACCGGCCTCGCCGGGAATGTCGAAGCACCAGCGCAGCACCGTCCCGAACTCCGCCTCGGCCGCCTTGCGGGCGTCCTCGATGGCGTCCATGAACGCCCGCTCGTCGATCCCGCGCCGCGTGGAGGAGAACGGCGTGACGGTCAGCTCCGCGTACCGCACCTGCTGGCGGGCCAGTTCCCGGGCCACCTCGAAGGTCAGCAGCCGGACGTCCTCCGGCGTGCGGATCAGATCCACGACCGACAGATACACCTCGATGAAGTGCGCGAAGTCCGTGAAGGTGAAGTAGTCGGCCAGCGCTTCGAGGTCGGTGGGGACCGTGGAGTCGGGGTGGCGGGCGGCCAGTTCGGACACGATCCGCGGGGAGGCGGAGCCGACGTGGTGCACATGCAGTTCGGCCTTGGGCAGTCCGGCGATGAAGGCGTGCGGGTCGCGCACGTCACGGGCGCCGGAAGCGGAGTGCCGCACGGATTGTTGCGCGGAGTGCTGCTCGGTCAAGGGGACCTCCCCGGGAAGGCGCCGGACACCCTGGCGGGGCGCGGCGCGGGTGATCGGCTGATCAGGTGGCAGGGACATCGTAGGACGGAACCGTCCGCCCCCTTCGTGCCGTCGTTCCCGGCGGAGCCATCACGTCCCGGTACCGGCGGCGGCGCCGGCGGATCAAGGCCGTAGCATGGCGGGACGATCGACCCAGGGGGGCACGACATGACGGACCCGACAAAGCCGGGTGGGACGAACGGGGGCGGTTACGACCCCTGGGCACCGCCCGAGAGCCGGCAGCCCGCCGATCCGGACGGCCCCTCCGGCGGCCCCGCCACTCCCGGTCAGCCGCCGTCCGGCACGCCCGCGCCGCCTTCCGTGCACGACCAGGCGACCGTCACCTCGATGCCGTCCACCGGCTACCCGCCGCCCGGCGGCCCCACGCCGTTCGACACGGCCGGCCACGCGCCCTACGACACCGGCGGCCCCGCCCCGTACGGCACGGGCGGTCCCTCGCCGTACGACACCGCGGGCCACGCCCCGTACGACACCACCGGCGCCGTACCGCCCCCGCCCACCGCGCCCGGCGGCCCGCAGCCCGGTGGCTACGGCTACCCCGGCTACCCGCAGGGCTACGGCTGGACCGGCGCCCCGATGGCGCCGCAGAACGGCATGGGCACCGCCGCGATGGTGCTCGGCATCCTGGCCTGCGCCCTGTTCTGTTTCTACGGCGCGGTCTCGATCGTCCTCGGCGTGCTCGCCATCGTCTTCGGCGTCAAGGGCAAGAAGCGCGCCGAGCAGGGCGTCGCCACCAACCGCGGCCAGGCGCAGGCCGGTCTGATCACCGGCATCATCGGATTGATCCTGGGCATCGCGGTGCTCGTCCTCATGGTGATCGGCTTCACCACCGCCTTCAACGAGTTCGAAGAGCAGGACTCGTACTACGACGACCCGTACTACGGCGCCCACAGCGCGCCGCTGGATGTGACGCGCGCCGCCTGAGTCTCCCCGGGGGGGGGCGGTCACCGTATCCGCCTCCCGGCCGGTCGGCGGGGCCACTACGATGCCTTGTCGGTCAACGAGGGGAGACAACTCCATGTCCGGTGCCAATCCCGGTGGGTTCGGACCGCCAGAGCCTCCGCAGCAGCCGCCCGGCGGCTACGGACATCCGCAGGGCACCCCGGGGTACGGCTACCCGAACCCGGCCTATCCGCCCGCCCCGCCCGTCGCCTACCCGGGTGCCTACCCGCAGGTACCCGGCTATGTGATGCCGGTGCAGCCGAGCAACGGCATGGGCACCACCGGTCTGGTGCTCGGCATCATCGGCGTGGTGTGCAGCCTGACCTTCTTCATGTGGTTCCTGGGGGTCATCCTCGGCATCCTCGCGATCATCTTCGGCGCCATCGGGCGCGGCAAGGCGAACCGGGGCGAGGCCACCAACAAGGGCGCCGCGACCGCCGGTCTGGTCTGCGGCATCGTGGCCACCGTGGTGCTGCCGGTGCTGGGCTTCGTGGTCTTCGCGAGCTTCATGAGCGTGGTCTGAGCGAGCCTGGCCCGAGCCAGCCTGGTCCGAGCCAACGTGGTTCGAGCCAGCGTGGTCCGAGCGATCACGCGAGCCTCATGAGCGTGGTCCGAACCGGCGGGCGCGTCCGCTCACGCGCCCGCCGCCAACCGCCCCCGCGCCCCCATCAGCGCGAACCCCAGCAGATTCAGCCCCCGCCAGCGCTCGGGATCCGCCGCGGCCGGATCGTCGGCGGCGAGCCCGATGCCCCACACCCGGTCCACCGGACTGGCCTCCACCAGCACCCTCCCCCAGCCTTCGGCCGGGGGGACCCCCATCTCGCTTCGCTCGCCGGTGGACAGCAGAAACGCCCCCAGCGCCGGGTCCGCGGCGAACTTGTGGACGCTGCCCTCGGTCACGATCCGCAGCCGCTCGCGCTGCCACACCGTCTCGTCGAAGCCGCGCACCAGCCGCCCCGCCTTCTTCGCCTCGGCCGGATGCCCGGCCGCCAGCACCCGCCGCTCCGCCTCCGTGTCATCGAACAGCCGGGCCTTGGCGGCCATCATCCAGTGCTCGGCCGTCGCGTACCGCACCGAGTCGACCTCGAAGGGTGACGGCCACCACTGGCTGAGGCAGCTCGCGCCGAGCCGCCCCGACGGCAGCGGGCGATGCCCCCAGAAAGTCAGATACCGGACGCGGGACCCCGCCCGGACCGCCCTGACCAGGGCGTCCAGCGAGGTCAGGGAGTCGGGGATGTCTGTGATCCGTGCCATACACGCGAGTCTGGCACGCACCACGGACAGTCCGTCCTTCCTTTTCCTGGCGCACTCGACACCTGGTCGACAGATTCCGTTGCGTAACCAAAAGGCAACAACGGAATCACTTGTTGGCCTTACGTCATTCTGTCAGGATCGGCACTCAAATCGAGCTGGAGCTACGCCACCCGCCTCGCAGCGAAGCGGGGCGAAGGCGGAGGAGAGCGACATGCACAACCCGGGCAAGACCACCCCGGACCGATTCCCCGCCCAGGAGCGCTTCGCGGAGGGTGCCCAGTACATCGCGGGCCGCCTCGCGAAGGGCACGTCCGGCCGCTCGTTCGCGGTCGTCGACCCTGCCACCGGGGAGGAGGTCTACCGCTACGACCTGGCCGGTCCCGACGACGTGGACGCGGCCGTCGCCGCGGCCAGGGCCGCCTTCCCGGCCTGGGCTGGGGCGACCCCGGGCGAGCGCTCGGACGCGCTGCACCGCTTCGCCGCCGTCCTCGCCGACCGCGCCGACGATTTCGCCCGCGCGGAGTCCCTCCAGTGCGGCAAGCCGCTGAAGCTGACCCGCGAGTTCGACGTGCCGGGCACCATCGACAACGCCGCGTTCTTCGCGGGCGCCGCCCGGCACCTCCAGGGCCAGTCGGCCGGTGAGTACTCCGGCGACCACACCTCGTACGTGCGCCGCGAGCCGATCGGGGTGGTCGGGTCCATCGCGCCCTGGAACTACCCGCTCCAGATGGCCGCCTGGAAGATCCTCCCGGCCATCGCCGCGGGCAACACCATCGTGCTGAAGCCCGCCGAGCTGACCCCGCTGACCTCGCTGCTGTTCGCGCAGGCCGCGACCGCCGCCGGAATCCCGGACGGCGTGATCAACATCGTCACCGGCACCGGCAAGGAGGCCGGTGAGCACCTGGTCGGCCACCCGGATGTCGCCATGACGTCCTTCACCGGCTCCACCGCGGTCGGCAAGCGGGTCGCCGAGGTCGCCACCGCCACCGTCAAGCGGATCCACCTGGAGCTGGGCGGCAAGGCGCCCTTCCTGGTGTTCGACGACGCCGACCTGGAGGCCGCCGCCAACGGCGCCGTCGCGGGCTCACTGATCAACACCGGCCAGGACTGCACGGCCGCCACCCGCGCCTATGTCCAGCGCCCGCTGTACGAGGCGTTCGTCGCCCGCACCGCCGAGCTGATGGCGTCCGTGCGGGTCGGCGACCCGTTCGCCGCCGGGACCGACCTGGGCCCGCTGATCTCGCACGTCCAGCGCGACCGGGTGGCCGGATTCGTCGACCGGGCCCGCGGCTACGCCCGGGTCGTCACGGGCGGTGAAGCTCCCCTGGGCGATCTGGAGCGCGGCGCGTACTATCGCCCCACGCTCGTCGCCGACGCGCCGCAGGACAGCGAGATCGTCCAGTCCGAGATCTTCGGGCCGGTCCTCGTCGTCCTTCCGTTCGACGGCGACGACGAGGGGATCCGGCTCGCCAACGACACCCCGTACGGGCTCGCCGCCTCCGCCTGGAGCCGCGATGTGTTCCGCGCCAACCGCGCCACCCGGGAGATCAAGGCGGGCTGTGTGTGGATCAACGACCACATCCCGATCATCAGCGAGATGCCGCACGGCGGCTACAAGGCGTCCGGCTTCGGCAAGGACATGTCCACCTACTCCTTCGAGGAGTACACGCAGATCAAGCACGTGATGTTCGACAACACCGCGGTGGCCCGCAAGGACTGGCACCGCACGATCTTCGGGGACCGATAGCCATACCGGCCGCGACCACGGCCTTCCGACCCTCCCGAAAGGGCAGATACGCGCATGGAGCAGTTCGAGCCCGACCGCCTGTCACCGGCCCAGGTGGCCGCCATGCGGCGCAGCCTCCGAGGCGGCCGGGCCGCCCTCAGCCGCCGTTCCCTGCTGCGCGCCTCCACCGGCGGCGCGCTGGCGCTCGGCGGTCTCGCGGCGCTGAGCGGTTGCGGTATCCCCCCGGCGGCCAAGTCCGCCGGGGTGTCGTCCGAGGACCACTCGGCCAAGGAGAAGACCGTCAACTTCTCCAACTGGACCGAGTACATGGACGTGGACGAGAGCGGCACGGGGCGCCCGACGCTCGACGCCTTCAAGAAGCGGACCGGGATCTCGGTCAAGTACACCGAGGACGTCAACGACAACGTCGAGTTCTTCGGGAAGATCCAGCCGCAGCTCGCGGCCGGCCAGGACACCGGCCGCGACCTGATCTGTGTGACCGACTGGCTGGCCGCCCGGCTGATCCGGTTCGGCTGGGTGCAGAAACTGGACGCGTCCAATCTGCCCCACGCGTACAGCAACCTGTCCGCCCAGTTCCGCAACCCGGACTGGGACCCGGGGCGCGCGTACTCCTATGTCTGGCAGGGCATCTCGACGGTCATCGCCTTCAACAAGAAGGCGCTGGACGGCGTGGAGGTCACCTCCATCTCCGATCTGCTGGACAAGCCGCAGCTGGCGGGCCGGGTGGGCTTCCTCTCCGAGATGCGCGACAGCATGGGGCTCACCCTGCTCGACATGGGCAAGGACCCCGGCAAGTTCACCGACGACGACTTCGACGCGGCCATCGCCCGGGTGCAGAAGGCCGTCGACAAGGGCCAGATCCGCCGCTTCACCGGCAACGACTACACCTCCGACCTGTCCAAGGGCGACCTCGCCGCCTGTGTCGCCTGGGCCGGGGACGTCGTACAGCTCAAGGCCGACAACCCGGACGTGGACTTCGTGATCCCGGACAGCGGATACATGACGTCGACGGACAACCTGCTGGTGCCCAACAAGGCCCGCCACAAGACCAACGCCGAACGGCTCATCGACTACTACTACGAGCCGGGCCCGGCCGCCCAGGTCGCCGCGTACATCAACTTCGTGTGCCCGGTCGACGGGGTGAAAGCCGAACTCGCCAAGATCGACGAGGACGCGGCGAACAACCCGCTGATCATCCCCGACGCGGAGATGGCGGCGAAATCCCGGGCCTTCCGTTCGCTCAGTTCGGATGAAGAGACGGCCTACGAAGAGAAGTTCGCAAAGCTCACAGGGGCGTGACGACGATGACGACGACAGACAGCAGCGGCGACGTCCGCCTCACCAAGATCAGCAAGACCTACGGCTCCTTCACCGCCGTGCACCCGCTGGACCTCACGGTCCCGCAGGGGTCCTTCTTCGCCCTGCTCGGCGCGTCCGGCTGCGGCAAGACCACCACCCTGCGGATGATCGCGGGCCTGGAGGAGCCGAGCGGCGGCACCGTCCGCCTCGGCGACCAGGACGTGACCCACCTGCCGCCCTACAAGCGCCCGGTGAACACGGTCTTCCAGTCCTACGCCCTCTTCCCGCACCTCGACATCTTCGAGAACGTCGCCTTCGGCCTGCGCCGCCGGGGCATCAAGAGCGTGAAGAAGCAGGTCGGGGACATGCTCGACCTGGTCCAGCTCGGCGAGCAGGCCCGAAAGAAGCCGCACCAGCTCTCCGGCGGCCAGCAGCAGCGCGTGGCCGTCGCCCGCGCGCTGATCAACCACCCCAAGGTGCTGCTCCTGGACGAGCCGCTCGGTGCCCTGGACCTCAAGCTGCGCCGCCAGATGCAGCTGGAGCTGAAGCGCATCCAGACCGAGGTCGGCATCACCTTCGTCCATGTCACGCACGACCAGGAGGAGGCCATGACCATGGCCGACACGGTCGCCGTGATGAACGCGGGCCGTGTCGAGCAGCTCGGCGCCCCCGCCGACCTCTACGAGAACCCGGGCACCACGTTCGTCGCCAACTTCCTGGGCACCTCCAACCTCATCGAGGCCGAGGTCGACACCCGCTCCGGCGACGAGATCGTCCTCAAGGCGGGCGGCGGCAGGCTCAGCCTGCCGAGCGCGCGATGTTCGGCCCCCGCCGCGCCCGGCGGCAAGGTGCTGCTCGGGGTGCGCCCCGAGAAGATCTCCCTCACCCACGCCGACGCCGCGGGCGAGATCCCGGCCGGCCGCAACCGCCTCACCGGCACCATCACCGACGCCAGCTTCATCGGCGTCTCCACCCAGTACGTGGTGGACAGCCCCGCCTGCCCCGGCCTCGCCGTCTACGCGCAGAACGTCGACCGGGACGCCCGGCTGGTCCCCGGCGCCGCCGTCGTCCTGCACTGGAACCCGGCGCACACCTTCGGCCTGGACGCCGCGCAGGACATCGACGCGGGCGTGGAGAAGGTCGAGGAAGAGGTCTGATGGCGACGACCCTCGCCGAGGCGCCCGCGCCACCGGCGCCCGAGATCCCGGCGAAGCCGCCGCGCAAGCGGGGCCGCTGGACGCCGTACCTCCTGCTGCTG
Source organism: Streptomyces sp. NPDC059477 (assembly GCF_042749375.1). Classification (NCBI taxonomy): domain Bacteria; kingdom Bacillati; phylum Actinomycetota; class Actinomycetes; order Kitasatosporales; family Streptomycetaceae; genus Streptomyces; species Streptomyces sp. NPDC059477. Next base: position 18,264 of record NZ_JBHYUG010000051.1, read on the forward strand.
CCCGGACTGCTCTGGCTGATCGTCTTCTTCGCCCTGCCGATGGTCTACCAGGCGTCCACCTCGGTGCAGACCGGCTCCCTGGAGGACGGCTACCAGGTCACCTGGCACTTCGCGACCTACTGGGACGCGGTCTCCGAGTACTGGCCGCAGTTCCTGCGCTCGGTGCTGTACGCCGGGTCCGCGACGATCCTGTGTCTGCTGCTGGGCTATCCGCTGGCGTATCTGATCGCCTTCCGGGCGGGCCGCTGGCGGAACGTGATCCTGATCCTGGTGATCGCGCCCTTCTTCACCAGCTTCCTGATCCGCACCCTGGCCTGGAAGACCATCCTCGCCGACAGCGGACCGGTGGTCGGCGCGCTGAACTCGCTGCACCTCCTGGACGTCACCAGCTGGCTCGGCATCACCGCCGGGGACCGGGTGCTGGCCACCCCGCTCGCGGTGATCTGCGGTCTGACGTACAACTTCCTGCCGTTCATGATCCTGCCGCTGTACACCTCGCTTGAGCGGATCGACGGGCGGCTGCACGAGGCGGCGGGCGATCTGTACGCCCGGCCCTTCACCACCTTCCGCAAGGTGACCTTCCCGCTGTCGATGCCCGGCGTGGTCTCCGGCACCCTGCTCACCTTCATCCCGGCGACCGGCGACTACGTCAACGCCGATCTGCTCGGCTCGACGGACACCCGGATGATCGGCAATGTCATCCAGACCCAGTTCCTGCGGATCCTGGATTATCCGACGGCCGCCGCGCTGTCGTTCGTCCTGATGTTCGCGATCCTCATCATGGTGACGCTGTACATCCGTAGGTCCGGCACGGAGGATCTGGTTTAAATGGCCTTCGTCAACTGGCTCAAGCGCCACTTCGTCGTCATCGCGGGACTGATCACCCTCGGATACCTGCTGCTGCCGAATGTGATCGTCACGGTCTTCTCCTTCAACAAACCCAAGGGCCGCTTCAATTACGAGTGGCAGGAATTCTCGCTGGACGCCTGGAAGGACCCGTGCGGGGTCGCCGACATGTGCGGCTCGCTCTCGCTCAGCCTCCAGATCGCCTTCTGGGCCACCCTCGGCGCGACCCTGCTCGGCGTGATGATCGCCTTCGCGCTGGTGCGCTACCGGTTCCGGGCGCGCGGTGCGGTCAGCTCGCTGATCTTCCTGCCGATGGCGATGCCCGAGGTGGTCATGGCGGCCTCGCTGCTCACGCTCTTCCTCAACATGGGCATCCAGCTCGGCTTCTGGACCATCCTCATCGCCCACATCATGTTCTGCCTCAGCTTCGTGGTGACGGCGGTCAAGGCGCGTGTGATGTCGATGGACCCGAGGCTGGAACAGGCCGCGCAGGATTTGTACGCCGGTCCTTTCCAGACCTTCATCCGGGTGACCCTGCCGATCGCGGCTCCCGGTATCGCGGCGGGCGCGCTGCTCGCCTTCGCGCTCTCCTTCGATGATTTCATCATCACCAATTTCAACGCGGGCTCGACCGTCACCTTCCCCATGTTCGTCTGGGGCTCGGCACAGCGCGGAACGCCCGTTCAGATCAATGTCATCGGCACGGCCATGTTCGTCATCGCCGTACTGTTGGTCATGACCTCGATGGTCATCAGCAATCGCAGAAACAGGCAAAAGGCAAAGGCATAGAGCAAAGGCACCAGGCTTTTGCCGCACGCCCCTGTAGGGAGTTGAAATCATGGCCCCGAGCGCCATGAGCCGTGACAGCAACTGGACGTCCTCGCTCGCCGAGGCCCAGCCGGTCCCGTACTGGCTGGACGACCCCGGCAGGCCGGCCCCCGAGCCCGCCCTCACCGGCGCCGAGACCTGCGATCTGCTGGTCGTCGGCGGCGGGTACAGCGGACTGTGGACCGCGCTGATCGCCAAGGAGCGCGACCCCGGGCGCGATGTCGTCCTGGTCGAGGGGCGCGAGGTGGGCTGGGCCGCCTCGGGCCGCAACGGCGGCTTCTGCGCCGCCTCCCTCACCCATGGTCTGGCCAACGGTATGAGCCGCTGGCCCGACGAGATCCGCAAGCTCCAGGAGCTGGGCGTCCGCAACCTCGACGAGATCGAGGCGGCGGTCGCCCGCTACGGGATCGACTGCGAGTTCGAACGCACGGGCGAGCTGGATGTCGCCACCGAGGCCTACCAGGCGTGGGAGCTGCGCGACTGGCACGAGGAACTGGAGCGCGAGGGCCTCGCCGACGGACTCGAACTCCTGGACGCCGACGCGGTCCGCGCCCAGGTCGACTCCCCGACCTTCCAGGCGGGCCTGTGGGACCGCCGGGGCGTCGCCATGCTCCACCCGGCCAAACTCGCCTGGGGCCTCAAGCGGGCCTGCGCCGAACTGGGCGTACGGGTGTACGAGCACACCCCCGCGCTCGACCTGAAGCCGCACGGCGCCGGGATGGCCGTACGCACCCCGTACGGCTCGATCCGCGCCCGCAAGGTCGCGCTCGGCACGAACATCTTCCCCAACCTGGTCAAGCGGGTCCGCGCCTACACCGTGCCGGTCTACGACTACGCCCTGATGACCGAGCCGCTCACCGCCGAGCAGCTCGGCGCGATCGGCTGGAAGAACCGGCAGGGCCTGGGCGACTCCGCCAACCAGTTCCACTACTTCCGGCTGTCCGCCGACAACCGGATCCTGTGGGGCGGCTACGACGCGGTCTATCCGTACGGCGGTCAGGTGCGCGCCGAGTACGACGACCGGCCGGAGACCTACGCCAAGCTCGCCGGGCACTTCTTCACCTGCTTCCCGCAGCTGGAGGGCGTCCGCTTCAGCCACGCGTGGGGCGGCGCGATCGACACCTGCTCGCGCTTCTCCGCGTTCTTCGGCACCGCCCACCAGGGCAAGGTGGCCTACGCGGCGGGCTACACCGGCCTCGGCGTGGGCGCGACCCGGTTCGGCGCCGACGTCATGCTCGACCTGCTGGCGGGGGAGCGGACCGAGCGCACGGAGCTGGAGATGGTCCGCAAGAAGCCGCTGCCGTTCCCGCCGGAGCCGTTCGCCTGGACCGGGATCGCGCTCACCAAGTGGTCGCTGGCCCGCGCGGACGAGCAGGGCGGGCGGCGCAATCTGTGGCTGCGGACGATGGACCGGGTGGGGCTGGGCTTCGACAGCTGAGCGCCGCCCGGCGGGGTCCGTGTGATCCGCTTCACTCCAACGGTTCGTCAGAACCGGCGTAATGCCTGGCAGGGACCTCCCTCTCCCTCATGACGCGAGCGCGTCGTCTCGACGAGAGGGAGGTCTTTGTCATGACAGGTGCCAAGACGGCGGTCGAATGGCTGGCATCCGTCGCACCCGATCCCGACGCCTGCCGCTGGGAGTGGGAGCGCAACCCCCTGGGGGTCGCCCTGCTGCCGGCGGGCCGGGCCTGGGACGTACTGATCCTGCCGGGCGAGCTGGGCTATCCGACCCTGGACGTCGTCACCCGCATCCTGGCCCGGCCGGGCCCGGTGCTGGTCGACTTCGGCGACGCCCGGATGGGGTTCCTGGTGCCGCCGGGCACCGCCGGCCGCTGGGTCGGCAAGGGCATCCGCACGGTGGGCGCCGGGACCTGGATCGTGGTCCCGTACCCGGGCCGGTCCACCGGCGGGGTGCGCTGGCTGGTCCCACCGGACGGCTCCGGCACCCTGACCGATCCGGCCCTGCTGGAACTCGCCATGCACGAGGCGGCGGCGGGCCTGGCCATGGACGGCGACCGGGACCGGGACGGCTGAGCGGGGGCCAGTCGAACGGGCGCCCGATGGGCCGGTCGGTATGCAGTGAGATGAAGCAATAGCAGTGTGCGGTGCGCGCTGAAGTGGAGCCCGGTTCCGTCGAACCGGGCTCTTTCGCGGTGCCGGTGCCGGTGCCGGTGCCGGTGGGTCGGCGGGTCAGCGGGTCAGCGGGGCCGGGCGGCGTCCGGTGCGACCGCGAGGTCTTGACAACGGAATTGGTCTGGACCAAATTGTGTGCGCGCCCCCCGTTCCGTCATTTCCTCATCCCCTCCCCCCTCTCGGCTTCGCTCCACCCCTCCGCTCCACCCCTCCCATTCCCTGTACGGAGGCATTCGTGGAACGCACATACGCCACACGCGGCACACACCCCACCCGTCGCCCCAGACCTCTCTTCCGGCGCGGCCTGCTCGCACTGCTCATCACCGCGGCCCTGGCCGCCGCCGGACTCACGTCCACCGCCTACGCGGTCGACGTGGACCTCGCCCGCAACGGCGGCTTCGAATCCGGCCTCACCAACTGGACCTGCACCAACGCGACGAACGTCAGCACCCCGGTACGCACCGGCACCTCCGCCCTGCGCGGCACCCCGGCCGGCAGCGACAACGCCCGCTGCTCGCAGACCGTGAACGTCCAGCCCAACTCCCAGTACACCCTGACCGGCCAGGTCCAGGGCTCGTACGTCTATCTCGGCGCCAGCGGCACCGGCACCACCGATGTGTCGGCCTGGACGCAGAACGCGCCGAGCTGGCAGCAGCTCAGCACCACCTTCCGCACCGGCGCGACCACCACCCGGGTCACGATCTACACCCACGGCTGGTACGGCACCCCCGCCTACTACGCCGATGACATCACCCTGGTCGGCCCCGGGGTGGACCCCGGCCAGCCGCCCGCCGTGCCGACCGGGCTCAGGGCCGGCACGATCACCTCGTCCAGCGTCGCCCTGTCCTGGACCGCGGTGACCGGTGCGACCGGCTACGCCGTCTACCGGGACGGCGTCCGCGTCCAGACGCCCACCGGAACGTCGGCCACGATCAGCGGGCTCACGCCTTCCACCCCGTACTCCTTCCAGGTCACCGCGGTCAATGACGCGGGGGAGTCGGCCCGTTCGGTGGTCGTCACCGCCACCACCACCGCCGGGGGCGGCGGCAACCCGGGCCAGCTCCCGCCGCACGCCCTGGTCGGCTATCTGCACGCCAGCTTCGCCAACGGCTCCGGCTACACCCGGCTCGCCGACGTCCCCGACAGCTGGGATGTCATCGACCTCGCCTTCGGTGAGCCCACCTCGGTCACCTCCGGCGACATCCGCTTCGAGCGCTGCCCGGTGACGGAGTGCCCGAACGTGGAGAGCGACGCCGAGTTCAAGGCGGCGATCCAGGCCAAGCAGGCGGCCGGCAAGAAGGTGCTGATCTCCATCGGCGGCCAGAACGGCCAGGTGCAGCTCGCCACCACCGCCGCCCGGGACAAGTTCGTCGAGTCCGTCTCCCTGATCATCGACGAGTACGGTCTCGACGGTCTCGACATCGACTTCGAGGGCCACTCCCTGTCCCTCAACGCCAACGACACCGACTTCAAGAACCCCACGACCCCGGTGATCGTCAACCTCATCTCCGCGGTGCAGACCCTCAAGGCCAAGTACGGCGCGGACTTCGTGCTGACCATGGCCCCGGAGACGTTCTTCGTGCAGCTCGGCTACCAGTTCTACGGCACCGGCCCGTGGGGCGGCCAGGACCCGAGGGCGGGCGCGTACCTGCCGGTCATCCACGCCCTGCGCGACGACATCAGCCTGCTGCACGTCCAGGACTACAACTCCGGCCCGATCATGGGCCTCGACAACCAATACCACTCCATGGGCGGCGCGGACTTCCACATCGCCATGACCGACATGCTGCTCACCGGCTTCCCGGTGGCGGGCAACCAGAACAACGTCTTCCCGCCGCTGCGCCCCGACCAGATCGCGATCGGCATGCCCGCCTCGGTCAACGCGGGCAACGGCTATGTGGCTCCCGCCGAGGTCACCAAGACCCTGGACTGCCTCACCAAGAAGACCAACTGCGGCTCGTACGCCACCCATGGCACCTGGCCAGATCTACGGGGCCTGATGACCTGGTCGATCAACTGGGACCGCTTCGCGAACTGGGAGTTCCAGCGGACCTTCGACAGCTACTTCCCCTGACCTGGATCTGGGTGAGGGTGCCCCCTGTCGCCTTCGGGCGGGAGGGGGCTCTTCGCGCGCGGCTCAGGTGCGCTCACCCAGGGCGGCACGCAGCCAGTCCAGCGGCGCCTGGGCCAGCAACGCATCGGCGAGACGCTGACCGGACTCCGTGACGATCCGGGCCCGGCTGTTGTCCACCCACCGCTGCGCCGCCTCGTACCCCTGTGCCTTGTACTCCAGCCCCTGCACCATGCATTCCAGCTTGTCCGCGTCGCGTGCGCAGACGGCCTCGGGCGTCTCGCCCGCCTCGTACTCGGCGACCACGGCCCGGATGGCACCGCGCAGCACCTCCGGCATGCCGGCCGTCTGGTCCGCCGTCACCGCCTCGGGATCACCGGGAGCCGCGTACTTCTTCCCCAGATGATTCACATCGCCCGTGCGCGTCTCCTGGGAGTCGTGCCACACCGCCAGATGCGCGGCCCGCGCGGCGTCCGCACCCTCCAGGGTCGCGATGACCGAGGCGATGAGGGACGCGCGCCACGCGTGCTCGGCGACACTCTCGGGGTCCCGGACCCCCGCCATCCACCATCCCGTCCGGCGGGCCGACTTCAACGTGCCCGCCTCCCACAGGAAGTGGGCCACGTCCGCCAGATCCTGATCACCCACGGGGGTCCCCTTTCACGCCTCGGCGAGGCGGATCGCGTACCTGATGCCCTCCAGCTCCCGCCGAGCCTGTGGCGAAAGCCGGGAATCTTCGAACATGTCTGCCGTGGCTACACGTCGGTCACCGGCTCCGCACCATGGGCCTGCGCGATCGCGTCGATCCGCCGGGCCAGATCGAAGTCGTCCGCCGTCAGCTTGTGCCCAGCATCATGGGTGGTGATCCCGAAGCGGATCTTGCCCCACCGCAGATCGATGTCCGCGTGATGGCCGATCAGCCGCTCCACATCCGCAACGTGAACGATCATCGCGACCCCGCCGTGATACCGGATCGCGTACGAGCGGGTGATCTCGTCACCAACCCGCCGCCACCCGGGCATCTCCGCCAGCGCGGCCTCGATCTCGGTCTCCGACAGCGGCATCGCATCCGACACGGTCAGCTCCCCTCAGTCCCCGGAGCCACCATCAGGCGCCGGGTCGTCGGCCGATGGCCAGCAGGTGGGAGCTGGCGGCGAGCAGTTCGGGGTACGGCTCGGCCAAGCGGGCCGCGGCGAGCGCCGATTCGAAGAGCGGGCCGTCGCGGAAGCCGGTACCCGTGGTGCGCTCGGCGGCGGCGAGCATGGACCAGGCCGGGCCCTCGATGCCGAACACCTCGGCGTCCTCGAAGGCGGCTTCGGACACCTCGTCTCGCAACTGCTCGCCGCTGTGGAAGTAGGCCGCGGTGAAGGCCCGTCTCCCGTCGTGGATCTGCGAGGCGAGGATGCCACCGACGCTCTCCCGCATGGCCTCCTGGTGAAGGTGTGCAAGGCGGCATGCTCGAAGAGGGACGCGTAGCGGTTGATGCCCGCAGCCGCGAGGACGCCGCCGGGCCTGAGCACGCGGTGGGCCTCGGTGAGGGCCTGAGCGCGGTCCGTGCGCTCGATCAGGTGGTAGAGCGGCCCCAGCAGAAGCGCCACGTCGTACGAGCGATCCGCCGCGGTGAGACGGCGGGCATCGCCGAGTTCGACGTCGGCGCCGGTCCGCACGGCCTGCTCGATGTGCCGGGCGACCGGGTCGACCAGGTGCACGCTGTACCCGTCCTCGACGAGCCAGCGGGCATGGGCCCCAGGCCCGCCGCCGACGTCGAGGATCCGGGCGGGCGGCGCGGGGAGATAGCGGCGGAGCAGTTCCTGGGTGCGTACCATTTCCAGTCGGCCGTCGGCCGTCGTACTCAGCCGGTCCTCCTCGCTGAACGACGTGTAGTACCGCACGATCTCCGGAGCCAACTCGGTTCCCGTCATGGGGGCATTGTGGTGACCGCACGTGCCCTCTGTCATGCCCGGCGTGCGCGCGCCCCCGTACGGGGTGCGCAGCCCACAGAAACCTCACGCCAAAATGGTCCCGCCCCATACTCTGACAGTGCCTGGCCGTTCAGAGATTGGGGCGAGACGATGTCATCGGATGCCACCCCGGAGCCGTACGCAGACCCGCTGAAGTTCGGCCAGCGGGCCCAGATTCTCCGCGAGCGCAAAGGCATGACCCGCGCGCAGCTCGCCGATCTGATCGGTGTCTCACCGCACACCCTGAAGAAGATCGAGAACGGGCAGCAGAAAGCCCCCGGAATCGACACCGTGCTGCGGATCGCCGAGGCCCTGCGGGTGCGCGAACTCTCCGAGCTGACCGGCCATCCGGACATGAACGTCGACCTCTTCATCGGCCCGGGCCACCCACGCCTCGCCGCCGTCAAGGCCGCGATCGACGACTTCTCCCTCGCCTCGGAGACCGAACCCCCGCCGATCGCCCATCTGGTGGCCCGCCTTCACGCCGCGTGGAAGGCCCGCCACGAAGCCAGGAACCACCGTGAGGCAATCGGCCGACTCCTCCCGGAGTTGATGCGCGACGCCCAGGCCCTCGCGCGGAACGCCGACAGCGCGGCCGACCGCCGCCGTACGCAGGCGCTCCTGTCCCAGACGTACTCACTGTCACAGTTCTTCATCGCCTACCAGCCCGACAGCGCTCTCCTGTGGCGCGTGGCCGAGCGGGGCATGGTCGCCGCACAGGACTCCGGCGACCCCCATGCCATCGGGGTCGCCGCCTGGCTGCTCGGCCAGGCCCATCGCGACAGCGGACCCCGGCACTACGACGCGGCCGACGCCGTCAACACGGAAGCGGCGCGGTTTCTGGAACCGCTGCTGCCCGACGCGGACGACGACATTCTCGCCATCGCGGGCGCCCTGGAGTTCGAACTGGGGTACACGGCGGCCCGGCGCCGCGCGACGGGTACGGCGTGGCGGCACTGGGACAAGGCCAACGACATGGCCGCGCGGCTGCCCGCCGGGTACTACCACCCGGTCACCTCGTTCTCGCGGGCCATCATGGGTGCCCACGCCGTCACGGTCGCGGTAGAGCTGCACCAGGGCGGCGAGTCCGTCCGGCAGGCGGCACGTGCCGACGAGATGACCATCCCGTCAAGGCCGCGCCGGGCCCGGCACCGGATCGAGGAGGCGCGCGGCTACTACCTGGACGCGCAGCCCGATGTGGCGATCGCGACGCTGGAGAAGGCGTTCCGGGCGGCTCCGGAGACGATCCGTTACAACGGCTATGCCCGCAGGATCATTCTGGAGGAAGTGGAATCGAAGCAGGCTCCCAGGCGGCGGCGCGCGGCGGCGCTGGCCGCGGATGTCGGGCTGCTCGCGGCGTAGGTGCGAGGGGACCGGATTCCGGTCCTCGGTGAGGTCAGGGCGCCTCTACGGTCTCGTGGGTGAAGGGATCACCACGACCGTGGAGGCGTAACCATGTCGGCCGATACCGCGACCACCCTTGAGGTGACCGCCTTACTTGCTCTCCCACCCTGGGACGCGTTCACCGACGCCCAGGCGCGGGGCGCCGTCTGTGTCTGGGACGCCACCGAGCGGCCCCTGACCGCCGAGTCCGCCGTCGATCTCGGCGAGCGCCGGAACGACGGAGTTCGCTGGTTCCCGCGCGCGTGCCATCACCACGCCGGGCGTCAGGCGTACCGGGCGCTGCTGGATCACGCCCCCGGGTGTGGGCAGTGCACCGCGCACGCGGGTGGCTGCGGGACCGGCATCGGCCTGCGGCGCCTGATGAGGGACGGGCGGCATCTCACGTGAAGCCTCAGGAATACCCCGAGCCGCCCCCGGTCCTGGGGCTCCCCCTGCCGCCTCCGGAGCCGCCCGCCGGGTGCGAGCGGTGTGCCGCCTGGGCGCGCCAGCGCGTGAAGGCAGCCGCCGAGGGCGACGGGGCCCTGGTGTCGGACATGAACGTCCTCATCCGACGCCACCACGCGCCGCCCACCAGTCGCCGGGGGAGGCCGTGAGCGGGACTGGGCGGGACCGTGGGTGCCCGGGTCACGGGCGGGGCGGGGCGGTGGCGCGGTGAACGTTGGCAGCTGGCCCGAGCCGGGCACCTCCCGTATGACCATCGAGACGTACCGGGTCGGCCCGGACGGCGTACGGACCGGTCCTGTCGTGCGGCGCACCTACCGGCCCTCTCCGGGTCCGCCCGCCGTCGTCTCCCACCGCTGGCCACCGTGCCGCTGCCCCCGCTGCCGGTCCGGCGCGGGGGCACGTGCCGAGGTTTCGGATTCCTTGGGGTGGGAGGGGTGAGGCGGTGTCACCCATCAGGGCTTCCGCCGGAAATCCCGTGTCCCGGCTTCGCACGGGTGTACCTGTCCAGCACCCGCACATAGCACAGCAACAGCGCCGTGCCGAGGCACCAACTCGCCACCACGTCCAGCGGCCAGTGATAGCCCCGGCGCATCAGCCCGTACGAGACCCCGGCGACCGCCACCGCGCAGCACAGCACCAGCGCGCGGCGCGCGGTCGCCCGGCGCAGCCAGGGCAGCAGGAGCAGTGCGGCGGCCCCGTAGGCGACGAGCGCGGTCGCCGTGTGACCGGACGGGAAGTAGCCCGTGGCCGGCGGTACGGCCGGGGTGCCCGGCCGGTCGGTGAGCACCTTGACCGGTACGACGATCAGCGGCACCAGCGCCATGAGGGCAAGGGCACCCAGCGCCGGGAACCACCAGCGCGCCGCCCCCGCCGCCCGTGCCCGCCACGCCGCCCAGCCCGCGGCGAGCGCCAGTACCGGCACGGCCACCTGCACATTGCCCAGGTCGGAGAGCAGCTCCGAGAACCGGTCCGGATGGATCAGCCCCCGGCTCAGCCGCTCGTCGAGCGCGATCAGCCATCCGTCGGTCATCACCTGCCAGGTGAGCAGCAGGAAGACGGCGACGAGGACCGGGGGGAGGGCGAGGGCGCGGGCGACGCTGAGCGGTGGCACGGGGTACAGCTTGGCAGCCGAGCGGGACAAGCCGGTAACGGGTCGGGTCGGGCCGCTATCAGGACGAGGCGGCCGGTAACGGGACGAGGCGCTCCATCCCACATCATGAACCGCATCTCCTTACAGTTGACTCAGTCCAAACTGGCCATTAGCTTGGCTTGAAGGAGTCAGGCAGCCCGGCGATGTCAGGGCCCACCCTCCTCCCACCTCCCCGCCGCCCTCGATGTCGAGCGGCGCGCCCCGTCCGGCCAAGTGCCGATCCCCGCAATGGAGTTGACCATGACCTGCTACGACTGTGTCCTGGAGGACCGCACCGGCACGCCCGCCATCGGCGTCTGCGCACGCTGTGGACTGGCCGCCTGCCAGAACCACGCCCGTGTCCTCACCTCCCTCATCTCCCAGGTCAACGGCATGGGGCTGTCCACCGGCCCGGTGCCCGCCCGGCGGTTCGTCTGCACCGCCTGCCACACCGCGGAGACCGCGTACTGACCCGCCCCCGGTGATGTCCGGAACCGAGGGTGCGAGGGCCGCCCCTGCGATATGAACAGGCCGCTTTCTGCGCAATCCTGGACATATCGCCACCGGCTATCGCCGCCGGTCATCGCATCGATTGGAGTTCTCGTGAGTGAGGTCATCGCGGGTGTCGAGATCCCCGACACCACCGTCGTCTCCGAAGCCACCGAACTGATCCGGGCGACCACCACGTCCCTGATCTTCAACCACTCCCGCCGGGTGTTCGTCTTCGGCACCCTCCAGGCCCGCGCCCTGGGCCTGAAACCCGATCCGGAGCTGCTCTACGTCGCCGCGCTGTTCCACGACACCGGTCTGGTGCAGCCCTACCGCAGCGACGACCAGCGCTTCGAACTCGACGGCGCCGACCAGGCCCGCGCCTTTCTGCTGGACCACTCCTTCTCCGAGGCCGACGCGCACCTCGTCTGGACCGCCATCGCCCTGCACACCACCCCGGAAGTGCCGTGGAAGATGGCCCCGGAGATCGCCGCGACCACGGCCGGAGTGGAGACGGACGTGCTCGGCATGCGCCTGGACAATCTCACCGCCGCGGACATCGCCGAGGTGACCGAGGCGCACCCCCGCCCCGACTTCAAGAACCGCATCCTCCAGGCGTTCACCGACGGCTTCCAGCACCGCCCCGACACCACCTTCGGCACGGTCAACGCCGATGTCCTGGAGCACTTCGTCCCCGGCTACCGCCACATCGACTTCGTCGATGTCATCCAGAACTCGGCCTGGCCCGAGTGACTCGTACACTTCGGGCGTGGCATTCGTGAGCACCCCGCACCGCTTCCTGTGACCGGGAGGTCCGAGGGCGACGTCACCCGACGTCGCCCTCTTCGTCGTGCCCACCCGGCGCGACCGCCTCCCCCTCACCTCAGCCCGGAGTGCCGATGCCCACGCCGTTGCCCAGCTCTCAGCCCACCCCGAAGCTCATCCCCCCTCTCCCCGCCCCCCTCGAACACATCCTCGACCTGCTCCGCTGCCCGACCTGCGGTGCCGGACTGCGCCCCGCCGCCCGCGCCCTGCGCTGCCCGGCGGGTCACACCTTCGACCTCGCCCGCCAGGGTTACGCCGCTCTCCTCACCGGCACCCGTGCCACCAGCGCGGACACCCCGGCCATGGTCAGCGCCCGGACCGCCTTCCTGGCCACCGGCCACTACGACCCCCTCCCGCCAGGTCGTCCCACCGTCGTGGACGCCGGATGCGGCACCGCCCACTACCTCGCCGCCGTGCTCGACGCCCTCCCCGGTGCCCGCGGCCTGGGCCTGGACGCCTCCGCGCCCGCCCTGCGGACGGCGGCCCGCGCGCACCCGAGGGCCGCGGCGGCGGCCTGGGACGTCTTCCGTCCGTTCCCGCTGGCCGACGCGGCGGCCGATGTCCTGCTCAACGTGTTCGCGCCGCGCAACCCGGCCGAGTTCCACCGGGTGCTGCGCCCGGACGGGCGGCTGATCGTGGTCCGCCCGACCGTCCGCCACCTCACCGAACTACGGGAGCGGCTGCCGACGGCGGTAACGGTCGACCCGGCGAAGGAGACCCGGCTGAGCCGGACCCTGGACCCGTACTTCGCACCCGTCCGCACCGAGCGGATCGAGTACGGGATCCAGCTGACCGGGCGGGAGGCCCGCGACCTGGTGGCGATGACGCCGAACGCGCGGCATCCGGGGCGCGCGGACCTCGGCGGTGACGGATGGCTGCCGGACGGGGGACGCCTCACCGTCTCCGTACTGGCCGGCGTCTACCGGCCCAGGCGGGACTGAACCGCCGGACGGAGGTCACGACGTCGTACGCGCCGCCGCCTCCGTGAAGCGGCGGCAGTCGCCGCACAGGCCCCACCACGTGATCTCGGCCTCGTCGACGACGAAACCCTTGCTCTCGACGAGGTCCAGGCACGGCGCCGCGCCCACGCTGCAATCGACGTCCTCGATCCGGCCGCAGCTGCGGCACACCAGGTGATGGTGGTTGTCGCCCACCCGCAGCTCATAGCGGGCCGGGGAGCCCGCGGGCTCGATACAGCGGATCAGCTCGACCCTGGTCAGATCCTCCAGCACGTTGTAGAGGCCCTGCCGGGACAGACCGCTCGGGGCGCCCCGGCCCACCCCGATCCGCGCCTCGATCTCCGACGCGGTCGAGTGCGGATTGCCCAGCAAGGCGGTCAGCACAGCGCGGCGCTGGGACGTGCTGCGCATCCCCTTGCCCTTGAGCATGTCACCGGCCAGCTGCTCCGTGTCCATGATGTGCCCCACTTCTCCGACGGACTCATCGTCAAGGATGCGCACCATCTTGATTGTGTCAAATGTGACCGTCCGGCAGTGTCCCGTCCGGCACTGTCCCGTCTGGCAGTGTTTCTTCCAGCAGTGTCCCGAGGATCTCCCGCGCATGAGTCCAGAGCAGCGCCGTACCCGCGTCCGCCAGGACATGCCGCCGCGCGGCGGGGATCCGCGCGGCGAGGGTGGCCCCGAGGTCCGGCGAGTGGAAGGGGTTCCCGTCGTCCGCGCTGTACCAGAGATCCGCCGGCACCCGGATGTCCGCCGGGTCGAACGGCCAGCGCGTCGCCGCCAGTACCGTCTCGCGGGCGTACCCGCCCGGCCCCCGCGCGAAGCCCTCCGCCAGCGCCCGCCGGTACGCCCGCCGGAACCCGGGATCACCGAAGACCCGGCGGTCGTGCTCCCCGGGCGCGCCCGTCACCACCTCGAACAGCGCCTCCGCACTCGCCGCCTCGGCCAGCAGCCGCTCGGCCCCCGCCGGATCCTCCGCCGCCCGCCGCAGGACAAAGCGCGCCTCCGGCTCCAGCAGGCCCGCGAACGCCGGATGCGCGAGCTCGTCCGTCCCGGACACCACGGCCACCCCGGCCGTCAGCCCCGCCGCCGCGCAGGCCAGCGCGAAGGGCGCGCCGATCGAGTAGCCCACGGCGGCGAAACGGCCGAGCCCGCGGATCCGGGCGAACTCCCTGATGTCCCCGGCCCAGTCCCGCAGGGTCCAGCCGGGCAGCGCGTCGGACACCCCCAGCCCCGGCCGGTCGACGGTCACCAGCCGCACCCCGAGCGCGGCCACGGCGTCCGTGTCCAGGCCCAGCCGACGCCCGGTCGCCGAGCCGGAGCACAGCAGCACGGGCACCCCCGACTCCGGCCCCCACTCCGCCCAGCCCAGCCCCCGCCCATCGCCCAGCCGGACCCGCCCCACCCGCTCGGGCGCCCGCACCCCCATACGCCCCGACTCGGGACGCGCACTCGACAATGCCTCGGACATGCCCCCACCGTACGTCCAGATTGGACTAACGCCAATCTAGCCATTCCAGACGTACGTACGGTGACCTGCCGGCGGACGTCCCGCCAGTGGACGAGCCCCCCAAGGTCCCCCAAGGTCCCCCAACGGCCCCTAAGCCCTTTAAGCCCCCGGATGCGGAATCCGCGCCCGCAGATACAGCGACGACGCCCCCTGCCCGCTCCGCGCCTCCGGTATCTCCGACGGCGACTCCCAGTACGAGTGCGTCACCGCGCTCCACCAGATCGCGAAGTTGCCCGCCAGTTCGTCCACCGTGCACTCGCGCGCCACCCGCATCGTCGCCCGGTCGTCCCAGCGGCAGGTCAGCCGCCCCGGCCGGGTCTCCCGCGCCAGCGCCTTCAGCCTGCGCTCCAGGCCGACCGCCGTCAGCGGTTCCTCCGAACCCCGCACGGCATCACCGGGCCGTCCCGACGGCGGTACGTCGTACCGGTACACCCACACCTCGCGCGCCCCGCCCCGCTCGGTGAGCGTCCACCCCCACACCGCCTGCGCGGCGACCACCAGATGCCGTTTCGACTGCTCCCGCCGGCGCGTCGCGTCCCGCTCGGCCCGCTCCCGCCACCGCCGGTTCAGCTCCTGCTGCCGGCGCCGCCGTTCGGCCTGCTCGGCGGCGCGACGCTCCTCGATCTCCGCGATCACCGGCCGGTACGCCCGCACCGCGCCCCGCAGCACCTCACCGCAGCGCTCGGCGGCCAGCGCCCGTCGCCGCGCCGCGCCCGGCAGAAACCGGTTGCGCAGACTCGTACGGGCCGCCGCCCGCGCCCGCTCCGCCGCCACCACCGTCTCCTGGAAGCGCCGGGTCGCCAGCCGCCAGGCACCGTGCTCGTCCGGGGTGGCCGCCACCGAGTCCGCGGGACCCCAGCCGACGCCGCCCGGTGGTCCGTCGGTGAGCCGGGTGAACATCGCGTCGACCGGCTCCCCGAAGCTGCCGCCGACTTGATGGGCCAGTTCCCGCAGGACAACGCGACCGCTCGCGGACATCGCAGGGTCTCCCTCCCGATGGGGTCACGACCCCACAGGGTCCGGCGTCCGGCACGACGCCGGGAAGGGCGGACAGGCGGCGCACAGAGGGCGGCGACGGGGGCATGACCGGGCATGACCGGGCACGATCGGGAGGAGCGCGCGGGGCGGGGCGGCCGACCGTCCAGACCTCTGACGGCCGGAAATCGCCGTCGTACGGGTCCGGCGGCATCCCAGGAACCCAGGGGGGTACCCCAGGAATCCAGCCGGGTATCCCAGGAACCCGCCGCGTATCCCAGGAATCCAGCGGGGACCGGCGCATCGAAGAGCCTGGGACGCCAAAGGGCCGGCACACGGGGGGGTGTGTGCCGGCCCTTCATGGGCGTGCCGTCCGGGGCAACCCCCGTGAGCCGCTCTCGCGGGCGTCACGGTGATTCCGCGTCGGCCGTCCGGAACGGATCGTCGCACGCCCCGGGGGGTGTGGGGCGGGCGACCGTCCGATCCTGAGGAGATTCCGGAGCCGAGGCCCCGGGTGCGTGCGCGAGGCACGACCAGGTCGAAGCTGGGGAGGCCCCGGCCTGATACCGCCCACAGTCCCCTGTGGACGGGTGTCTCTCTCATCCGGGACGAACCTACGACAGGGGATCCGGCGAGGACACCCCGAACCGCGCCCCGCCATCCACCCCGCACACCTTCTTCACACCCTTACCGCCGTGCGGGGCATCCGCGCAGGGCCCCGCACGACGGCTGAGCTGCCCCGACGTGCCTCAGACGCGCGTGAACGCCTGCTCGATGATGTCCAGGCCCTCGGTCAGCAGGTCCTCGCCGATCACCAGCGGCGGCAGGAAGCGCAGCACGTTGCCGTAGGTGCCGCAGGTCAGGACCAGCAGGCCCTCGGCGTGGCACGCCTTGGCCAGCGCACCGGCCGCCTCCGGGTTCGGCTCCTTGGTCGTGCGGTCCTTGACCAGCTCGATCGCGATCATCGCGCCCCGGCCCCGGACATCGCCGATGATGTCGAACTTCTCCGCCATCGCGGTGAGCCGGCCCTTCATGACCGTCTCGATGTGCCGCGCCCGGGCGTTGAGGTCCAGCTCCTTCATCGTCTCGATGGCGCCGAGCGCGCCCGCGCACGCGACCGGGTTGCCACCGTAGGTGCCGCCCAGGCCACCGGAGTGCGGGGCGTCCATGATCTCGGCGCGACCGGTGACGGCGGCCAGCGGCAGCCCGCCCGCGATGCCCTTGGCGGTGGTGATCAGGTCCGGCACGATCCCCTCGTCCTCGCACGCGAACCACTGGCCGGTACGGCAGAAGCCGGACTGGATCTCGTCGGCGACGAAGACGATCCCGTTGTCGTTGGCGTACTTCACGATGGCCGGCAGGAAGCCCTTGGCCGGCTCGATGAACCCGCCCTCGCCGAGCACCGGCTCGATGATGATCGCGGCGATGTTGTCCGCGCCGACCTGCTTGGACATCTGGTCGATGGCCTGCGCGGCGGCCTCGGGCCCGGCATTCTCCGCACCGGTCGGCCAGCGGTAGCCGTAGGCCACCGGCACCCGGTAGACCTCGGGCGCGAACGGCCCGAAGCCGTGCTTGTACGGCATGTTCTTCGCGGTCAGCGCCATGGTGAGGTTCGTACGGCCGTGGTAGCCGTGGTCGAACACCACGACCGCCTGCCGCTTGGTGTACGCGCGGGCGATCTTGACGGCGTTCTCGACGGCCTCGGCGCCCGAGTTGAACAGCGCGGTCTTCTTGGCGTGGTCGCCCGGCGTCAGCTCGGCGAGCGCCTCGGCGACCTCCACATAGCCCTCGTACGGCGTGACCATGAAACAGGTGTGGGTGAAGTCGGCGAGCTGCGCGGCGGCCCGGCGTACGACGGCCTCGGCGGAGGCGCCCACCGAGGTCACGGCGATACCGGAACCGAAGTCGATCAGCCGGTTGCCGTCGACGTCCTCGATGATGCCGCCGCCCGCCCGCGCGGTGAACACCGGCAGCACGGAGCCCACGCCCGCGGCGACCGTCGCGGTACGGCGGGCCTGAAGCTCCTGCGACTTCGGGCCGGGAATGGCGGTGATGACGCGGCGCTCCTGCGGAAGTGCGGTCATGGGGGGCTCCCTGTGATCGTGCGTTCGGGGCAGGTCGAGGGTGGTGCTTTTCGGACGCTTGCCTTCTTTTTCTCGCAGGCTAGGGCGGGGAGCGAGGGCTGGGCATGCTCCATGTGGGCGTTTTCGGCGGGGCGGGTTGTCCGCCGTGGACATACCCGCCACCGGCCGCCGGGCGGGCGGTCCGCCGGGACCCGGCCGCGTATGCGGTGAACTCCCCTTGCGGGGGCGTTAGATTGACTCGCGGACGGTGGACGGAACGGCTGCTCAGGGGGCAAGGCGATGGACAGCGACGGGACCCAGGACGCGCGGCGCACGCACGCCGACCCCGTACCGCGCCCGACGGCACCACCGGACGCGCCCCCGGTACCGCCCCGGCCGGACCGGGCGCCGGGGCTTCCGGGCGATCGACCGGACCGGGCAGGCCAGGGCGTGCCCCCGAGGCCACCCGCCGACCCGTACGGCACCCCCCATCAACGGCAAGCGCCCGACGCGTACGGCAGCATCCCGCCGCCTGCGGGGGCGGCATACGGCAGTATCCCGTACGGGACCACTGCGCCGCCTGCAAAGACGTACGGCACCCCCTCGCCGCCTGCGGAGGCATACGACACCACCCCACCCCCCGTCGGCCCGTACGGCACCCCCCCACCCCCGGTCCCCCCCCTCCCCCCAGACCCGTACGGCACCCCGCCCCGCCCCGGTACGCCCCCGCCCTCCTCCGCCATGGCCGCCTGGCTGGACACCCCCCGGCCCGCCGCCCGCCCCGGGATCTGGCGGTTCGGGGGGTGTCCGGCGCAGGACGCGGGCGGGGCCGAGCGGCTGGCGCCGATCACCGTGGTCGGGCTGCTGGTCCCGCTCGTCGTCGGGCTGCTCCTGTGGTCGCTGTGGCGGCAGGGCGGGGTCCCGTACCAGTTCGCCCCGCTGCGGCTGCTCACGCCGGACGACTGGTGGTGGGGCGGCACGATCGCCTCGCCGCAGGGCATGGAGGGCAGCGAGGCCCGGGTCGTCTACGACGGGGTCTTCTTCGCCGTCCTCGTCTACGGCGTCGGCCGCCTCGGCAGCTGGCCCGAGGTGATCCGGTACTACATCGGACGCCGCCCGCAGCCCGCGCGGGCCCTGCTCGCGCTGCTCGCCGCGCTGATCGTGCTGAGCCTCGTCTTCCCGGACGCGTTCCCCGGCGCGGGCTGGGACCCGCTGCCCGTGGTCGCCCCCCTGTTCTCGCTGGTCGTCCTCATCTCCGGCGGGTACGACCTGTTCACCTCCCAGCTCTTCGTCGACTCCCTGTACGGCCTGATCACCCTGCTGGTGGTGCTGCCCTTCGCCCGGATCGGCGGCTGGCTGCCGTACGCCCGTGCCCTGCTCACCGCCCGCCGGGAGCGGCAGCCGGTCGCCGCCGGGCCCGCCGAGCCGCCCCGCTCGCAGTGGCCCGAGCTGCGCCGCGCCGGACAGCACCAGGCGGCCGACCTGCTCACCGCCGAGGTCCGCACCGGCCGGATGAACGACGTCGACTGCGCCCGCGTCGACCGCGCCTGGACCCGCGCGGGGAAGGACGGCACCGGCCCGGCGGCGTTCACCGACACGGTGCTCCGGCACGGCGCCGCCGCCTGGGCCCACCCCTCCGGCGCCCGCGACCTCCCCGGCCGCACCGCCCTTCACGACCCGCTCGCGGGTCAGGTGCGGATCGGGCGCTGGAGCACCGGGGACCGGGTCCCGGCCGCCCACCGGGGCGCGGGCGCCGCGCTCGGCCCGGATGTGCTCGCCACGTCCCTGCTGGTGGTCGGCCCGTCCGGCGCGGGCAAGACCCGGCGGCTGATCGAGCCGCTCGTCGAGTCCCTCGCGCTCGGCGCGCTCACCGGCGCCGCCTCCGTCGTCGCCGTCTCGGCCGCGGGCACCCGGCTCGGCCCCGACACGTCGTACGACGTCGTGGTACGGATCGGCGACCCCGCCTCCGTGCACGACCTGGACCCCTACGCCGAGGCCGACGACCCCGACGACGCGGCCGGGATCCTCGCCGAGGCGCTCGTCGGCGATGTGGAGACGATCGGCAACCAGAACGCCGCCACCGCCCTCGCCCAGCTCCTCGGCCCGTACCGCGCGGTGCACGGCCGCTTCCCGCCGCTGCCGGTGCTGCGCGAACTGCTCGACGGCGAGCCCGCCGCCCTCACCGCGCTGCGGGACGCGCTGGCCGGCGAGGGACACACGGTCATGCGGCGCGAACTGGACGCCCGGATCCGGCAGAGCGGCACCGCCGCCGACGTCGGCCCGGCCCTCGCCGGGCGGCTGGCCCTGCTGGACCGCCCAATCTTCGCGGACTTCTTCGGCGCGAGCGGCGCGAGCGGTGCTGGTGGCGCGGGCGGCCCAGGCGGCGCGACCCCCCGCCCCTTCTCCCTGCGGGCCGTCGCCCACCACCCCCTCCGGGTCCGTATCGACCTGCCCGAACGCGGCCACGAGGAGGCGTCCCGGCTGCTCACCCGCCTGGTCCTCGCCCAGTTCACGGCGGTCGTACGGGACGGGCGGCGCGCGCATTTCGCCGCCCTGGTCCTGGACGACGCCACTGGCACGGTCACCGCCGAGTCGGTCCGCCGCGTCCAGCGGCTGCGGTCGCAGAACGCCGGGGTGGTGCTGGCGCTGCGCACCATCGGCGACGTACCGGAGCCGCTGCACGGCCCGCTGTTCGCGGCCGTGGGCTGCCGGATGGCGTTCTCCGGGGTGACCACCTGGGACGGCGGCCGGTTCGCGCAGGCGTGGGGCACCGAGTGGGTGGAGACCCGCGAGGTCGCCAAGCACACCGTCTTCGCCGACCAGCCGATGACCCGCGCGATCCACGCCCTGCGCAAGCTGGTCACCGGCCGGGCGGTCACCACGGACGCGGTCACCGTCCGCCAGGTGGAACGCGAACGCTGGTCCGCGTCCCAGCTCGCGCACGAGGTGCCCCCCGGCCACGCGGTGCTGTCCCTGACCGACGCCCGCGGCGAGCACGCGCCCCCGGGCCTGGTGGAGCTGGGAGCCTGACCGGCGGCGGGGCGGAAGTCCGCCCACGGTCCGCCCGCACCCGGATCGTGGGTGGAGGGACCGTACGGTGAGGCAGAATCGAAGAAGGCCGTTCATACACGACGGCCAATCGCCAGCGATACAGCGGGCCCCGCTGACCGCTCACCCGCCGCCGATCTGAAGGCCAGGCCCCGGATGCCCCCGACGCTCGCCTCCCTCGCCCAGCACTCCGCGCTACGGCTGACCGTGCGGGCCGGGCAGGACCGGCTGGACGTCCCCGTGCGCTGGGCGCATGTCAGCGAGCTGGCCGACCCGGTGCCGTACATGGAGGGCGGCGAGCTGCTGCTGATCACCGCCCTCAAGCTGGACGCGGAGAACCCGGAGGCCATGACCCGCTATGTGCGCCGGCTGGTCGGCGCGGGCGTGGTCGGCCTGGGCTTCGCGCTCGGCGTCAACTACGACGAGGTCCCCCGGGCCCTGCTCGACGCCGCCGAGCGGGAGGGGCTGCCGTTGCTGGAGGTGCCGCGCCGCACCCCGTTCGTGGCGATCACCAAGGCGGTGTCGGCGGCCCTCGCCGCGGACCAGTACCGGGCGGTCACCGCGGGCTTCGCCGCCCAGCGCGAACTGACCCGCCAGACCCTGTCCGGCGGCCCCGAGGGCCTGCTCGCCGCCCTCGCGGGCCAGCTGGACGGGTGGGCGGCGCTGTACGACGCCTCGGGCGCCGTCGTCGCCGTGGCCCCCAGGTGGGCGGGGCGCCGGGCGGCCCGGCTCACCGCCGACGTCGAACGCCTGCGCGACCGTCCGGCTCCCGCGAGCGCGGTCGTCGGCGGTCCCGAGCACGAGGACCGCGTCGAACTCCACTCCCTGGGCACCGGCCGCCGCCCGCACGCCGCCCTCGCCGTCGGCACGGCCGCCGCCCTGGGCACGGCCGAGCGTTACGCGGTCCACTCCGCCATCGCCCTGCTCACCCTCACCACGGAACGCTCCCGCGCCCTGCACGCGGCGGAGCAGCGCATCGGCACGGCGGTCCTGCGC
Source organism: Streptomyces sp. NPDC059477 (assembly GCF_042749375.1). Classification (NCBI taxonomy): domain Bacteria; kingdom Bacillati; phylum Actinomycetota; class Actinomycetes; order Kitasatosporales; family Streptomycetaceae; genus Streptomyces; species Streptomyces sp. NPDC059477. The sequence continues at coordinate 39,945 of NZ_JBHYUG010000051.1, forward strand.
ATGCTCCTGGCGGGCGAACCGGACCATGCCCGGGCGGTGGCGGGCGACCTGTACGGCCCGCTCCTCGACGCCCCCTTCCGCCTCCTCCTGGCCGAGGGCCCGGCGGCCTCCCTCGCCCCGCTCCCCGAAGCCCTGGAGACGGCCGCCGCGCACGCCGGTGAGGTGATCCTCGTGGTCCCCGAGGGGGAGCGCCTGGTGGTCCTCGCGGCGGACGGGGGAGTGGTGGCGACGTCCTGCGCGGACCAGGTGGGCGGCGCCCAGGACGAGGACGCCGTGCTGTCCATCGGCATGTCGGCCCCCACCGGCCCCACGGCGACGGCCACGGCCTACAAACAGGCCGAACAGGCCCTGTCCATCGCCCGCCGCCGGGGCAGGACCCTGGTCGAACACGACCAGCTGGCGGCGGGCTCGGTCCTCCCCCTCCTGGCCGACGACGCGGTAAGGGCCTTCGCCGACGGTCTGCTGCGCGCCCTGCGCGACCACGACGCCACCGGCCGGGGCGACCTGGTGGCCTCCCTCCGCGCCTGGCTCTCCCACCACGGGCAGTGGGACGCCGCCGCAGCCGACCTGGGCGTCCACCGCCACACCCTCCGCTACCGCATGCGCCGAGTGGAAGAAATCCTGGGCCGCTCCTTGGACGACCCAGACGTCCGCATGGAACTCTGGCTAGCCCTAAAAACAACCCCCCAGCCCAACCAGTAAGACGCCCTTCACCCCCGCAGAACCGCAGGGCCCGATCCCCAGCCACCCTGAATTCCCCGCCCCACCCCCACCCCCCAAGGGGCGCGGGGAACTGCGCGCCCAGCCCCCACGGCCCCGCACCCACCCAACGACCCGCCCCACGCGGGGCCCGATCCGAGCTGCCCTGAATTCCCCGCCCCGCCCCCACTCCCCTCAGGGGCGCGGGGAACTGCGCGACCAGCCCCCACCGCCCCGCACCCACACCACAACCCAACACACCCCCACCCCCACCTCCAGATCCCCACCCATACGACATTCCGGCAAATCCCCCACCCCCACCACTACACATCGGACAACCCCCGCCCCCACCCCCCACCCCTACGGTGGAAGAACCACGCGCACAACCCCATTCGCGGAAGGGCCGGACCCACAATGACCGCCACGCACAGCTTCTGGCTCGCCGGCCGCGAGGCCACCGGCGAAGACACCTTCGCCGTCACCTCCCCCTGGGACAACCGAACCGTCGGCACGGTCAGCATCCCCACCGACGCCCAGATCGAAGAGGCCGTAGCCACCGCCCACGCCGTCCGCGAGGACTTCGCCGCCACCCCGGCCCACCTGCGCGCCGCCGCCCTCGACCACGTGAGCCGCCGCCTGGCAACCCGCGCCGAGGAGATCGCGAAGCTCATCACCGCCGAGAACGGCAAGCCCCTCAAGTGGGCCCGAGGCGAGGTCGGCCGCGCGATCTCCGTCTTCCGCCTCGCCGCCGAAGAGGCCCGCCGCTTCAACGGCGGAGACGCCCAGCGCCTCGACACCGACGCCGGCGGCCAGGGCCGCCTCGCCCTGACCCGCCGCTTCCCCAAGGGCGTCGTCCTCGGCATCGCGCCCTTCAACTTCCCGCTCAACCTCTGCGCCCACAAGATCGCCCCGGCCATCGCCGCGGGCGTCCCGATCATCCTCAAGCCCGCCCCGGCCACCCCCCTCGCCGGCCTGTTCCTCGGCGAACTCCTCGCCGAGACCGACCTCCCGGCCGGCTCCTGGAGCATCCTCCCGGTCCCGAACGACCGCATGCCCGCCCTGGTCCAGGACGAGCGCCTCCCGGTGATCTCCTTCACCGGCAGCGAGAAGGTCGGCTACGCGATCATGGACAGCGTGCCCCGCAAGCACTGCACCCTGGAGCTGGGCGGCAACGGCGCGGCCGTCGTGCTCGCCGACTACGCCTCCGAGGCCGACCTGGACTGGGCCGCGACCCGCATCGCGACCTTCTCCAACTACCAGGGCGGCCAGTCCTGCATCTCCGTGCAGCGCGTGATCGCCGACAGCGCCGTCTACGACCGTCTCCTCCCGAAGATCGTCGCCGCCGTCGAGGCCCAGGTCACCGGCGACCCCGCCGACGACACCACCGACGTCGGCCCGCTGGTCAGCGAGGACGCCGCGAAGCGCGTCGAGTCCTGGGTGGACGAGGCCGTGCAGAAGGGCGCGAGCCTGCTCACCGGCGGCAAGCGCGACGGCGCCTCCTACGCGCCGACCGTCCTCACCGACGTACCGGCGGACGCCACCCTCGCCTGCGAGGAGATCTTCGGCCCGGTCCTCACCATCCAGCGGACCGACGGTGTCACCGAGGCCTTCACGGCCGTCAACTCCTCCAAGTACGGCCTCCAGGCCGGCGTCTTCACCCACGACGTCCAGACCGCCTTCCGCGCCCACCGCGCCCTGGAGGTCGGCGGCGTGATCATCGGCGACATCCCGTCCTACCGAGCCGACCAGATGCCGTACGGCGGCGCCAAGCTCTCCGGCGTCGGCCGCGAGGGCGTCCGCTACGCGATGGACGACTACACCTACGAGCGCGTCCTGGTCCTCACCGGCCTGGCCCTCTGACGCCCACCCCACCCCACGGCCGGAGCCCACAGTGCGGGGGCTCCCGCCCCACCCCGTACCCCACACCCCCCCCCCCCCCGACACCCCCCGCCCCCCCCCGGCCACCGC
>NZ_JBHYUG010000051.1:42621-58520 GCF_042749375.1 Streptomyces sp. NPDC059477
CCCGCGAGACCCCCGCCCTTGTTCTTGCCCGCCGCCCGGGTGCCCGTGGCCCCCCCCACAAACTCCCCCCCACCCCCCCCCCCGGCGCGTCCCAGGGGGGGGGGCGGCCCGCCCCGCACCCGTATCCGCACTCCCGCCCCCGCGCGGACACCCGCGGACACCCGCGGACATCGGCCGAACGGCCCCGCCCAAGGTGGCCGCCCCGTCCGGGATCAGGTACCACGAACGGGTAGCACCCGTCGGTAATTCCATGGGGTCGCAGCACGCCCCGTGGACCGAGATCCCGATGCACGGCGAGGTGAGCGTCATGTCCGCAGCCCCCACCCGGCCCACCGGTCCCACCGGACCCACAGGTCCAGCCCAGCCCCCAGGACCCACCGGCCCCACCCAGCCCACCGTCTCCGAGCGCGAGGCCCGCCAGGTGGCGGAGGCGGCCCGGGAGCAGGACTGGCGCAGACCCAGCTTCGCCAAGGAACTGTTCCTCGGCCGCTTCCGCCTCGACCTCATCCACCCCCACCCGCTCCCGGACGCCGAAGACGTCCGCCGCGGCGAGCGCTTCCTCGCCGACCTGCGCACCTTCTGCGAGACCCGGATCGACCCCGCCGTCATCGAACGGGACGCCCGCATCCCGGACGAGGTCGTGAACGGCCTCAAGGAACTCGGCGCCCTCGGCATGAAGATCGACACCGAGTACGGCGGTCTGGGCCTCACCCAGGTCCACTACAACAAGGCCCTCGCCCTGGTCGGCTCCACCAGCCCGGCGCTCGGCGCGCTGCTCTCCGCCCATCAGTCGATCGGCGTACCCCAGCCGCTCAAGCTCTTCGGCACCCAGGAGCAGAAGAACACCTTCCTGCCGCGCTGCGCCCGCACCGATATCTCGGCGTTCCTGCTCACCGAGCCCGACGTCGGCTCCGACCCGGCCCGCCTCGCCACCACGGCCGTCCCCGACGGCGACGACTACGTCCTCGACGGCGTGAAACTCTGGACCACCAACGGCGTCGTCGCCGACCTCCTCGTCGTCATGGCACGCGTACCGAGATCCGACGGCCACAAGGGCGGGATCACCGCGTTCGTCGTCGAGGCGGACGCGCCGGGCATCACCGTGGAGCACCGCAACGCCTTCATGGGCCTGCGCGGCATCGAGAACGGCGTCACCCGCTTCCACCGGGTCAGGGTCCCGGCCGCGCACCGCGTCGGCCCCGAGGGCGCCGGCCTCAAGATCGCCCTGACCACCCTCAACACCGGCCGCCTCTCGCTGCCCGCGATGTGCGTCGGCGCCGGCAAATGGTGTCTGAAAATCGCCCGTGAGTGGTCGGCGGTCCGCGAGCAGTGGGGCAAGCCCGTCGCCCTCCACGAGGCCGTCGGCTCCAAGATCAGCTTTATCGCGGCCACCACCTTCGCCCTGGAGGCCGTGCTCGACCTGTCCTCCCAGCTCGCCGACGAGGACCGCAACGACATCCGAATCGAGGCCGCCCTGGCCAAGCTCTACGGCTCCGAGATGGCCTGGCGGATGGCCGACGAACTGGTCCAGATCCGTGGCGGCCGGGGCTACGAGACCGCCGAGTCCCTCCGGGCGCGCGGCGAACGCGCGGTCCCCGCCGAACAGATGCTGCGCGACCTGCGCATCAACCGCATCTTCGAGGGCTCGACCGAGATCATGCATCTGCTCATCGCGCGCGAGGCCGTCGACGCCCATCTCTCCGTCGCCGGCGACCTCATCGACCCCGACAAGTCCCTCCAGGACAAGGCGAGGGCGGGCGCCCAGGCCGGTCTCTTCTACGCCAAGTGGCTACCGAAACTCGTCGCGGGCCCCGGCCAACTCCCCACGTCCTACGGCGATTTCAAACACGGCATCGACCTTTCGCCGCATCTTCGCTACGTCGAACGCGCGGCCCGCAAGCTGGCCCGCTCCACCTTCTACGCCATGTCCCGCTGGCAGGGCCGCATGGAGACCAAACAGGGCTTCCTGGGCCGGATCGTGGACATCGGCGCCGAACTCTTCGCCATGAGCGCGGCCTGTGTACGCGCCGAACTCCTGCGCACCCAGGGCGACCACGGCCGCGAGGCGTACCAACTCGCCGACACCTTCTGCCACCAGTCCCGCCTGCGCGTGGAAGACCTCTTCACCCACCTGTGGTCCAACACGGATGAAAGGGACCGCAAGGTGGTGAAGAACGTCCTGGCCGGCCACTACGAATGGCTGGAACACGGCATCGTGGACCCCTCGGGCGAAGGCCCCTGGATCGCGACCGCAACCACAGGAGCCTCCGCGCAGGAGAACGTCCACCGACAGGTCAGGTGAGTCCGACGCCGTTCAGGGGCGCGGGGCGGTATCGACATGCGGCTCCGCCGCGTGGGCGCGACCAGCCCCGACGCACCCGCACCCGGGAACGCGCCCGCTCAGCACCACTTGTCGCTGGGATCCCGCGTGGTCCACGAGCACGTGTCCACCTTCGACCCGTTCGCCTTGGTCAGCGTCGCCGTGTCACTGGTGTTGTTCCAGACATAGGCGCGCCGGTCCTGGTACTTGTTCGTGGTCGTGTCGTTCCCCGTACCCGTACGGATCTTGATCGTCTTCCCCGCGGCGATCTTCACATTGGGGAAGACGTACTTGTGATTGGCCGTGTCCTTCAGCACCCAGCCCTTGAGCGAAATGGCGGACCGGCTGGTGTTCTTGATCTCCACCCATTCGCCGTTGAGGCTGGTGGTGGAGCCGGTGTCCGAACCGGGGCTGTCGAACCACGCGTGGTACAGCACCACACCGCCGGCCGCCTGGGCCGGGGTGGACAGCAGGGTGCCGGTGAGCACGACCGCGCCCGCGAGGGCGGGCAGGGTCAGAGCAGCGCGTATGCGCATGGAGAGATCCCCCCAAGGATGTCGTCCAGAGAAACCATGAAAAACGGGAAAGCCAGAAGAACCAGAAAAACCGGGAATACCGCGAAAACCGCGGAGGCCGGCGGTCGACCGGCTCGCGAACTGAAGTCGTATCACACGATCTTCACCGCCACTCCACAATGAGTCATTTCCGTGCATGTACGGCACCGGGCCTTCTCCCCGGGGGACACCCTGTCCGGCCGGACAGCGGATGCGGCAAGAATGGGGGAATGAGCGACAGTCCAGCCCGCCCCCTTGCCGACCCGTACCTCGTCCACGACCCCGTCGCGGGAGACGGCCCCAAGGACGTGGTGATCCTCGGGTCCACCGGCTCGATCGGCACCCAGGCCATCGACCTCGTGCTGCGCAACCCCGGCCGCTTCAAGGTCACCGCGCTCTCCGCCAACGGCTCCCGCGCCGAACTCCTCGCCGAGCAGGCCCACCGTCTCGGGGTCCGGACCGTCGCGGTCGCCCTCACGGACGCCGTCCCCGCGCTGCGCGCCGCCCTGAGCGCCCGCTACGGCCCCGGGGAGCCGCTGCCCGAGATCCTCGCCGGTCCCACCGCGGCCACCCAGCTCGCCGCCTCCGACTGCCACACCGTGCTCAACGGCATCACCGGCTCCATCGGCCTCGCCCCGACCCTCGCCGCCCTGGAGGCGGGCCGTACCCTCGCGCTCGCCAACAAGGAGTCGCTCATCGTGGGCGGCCCGCTGGTCAAGGCGCTGGCCCGGCCGGGCCAGATCATCCCGGTGGACTCCGAGCACGCGGCGCTCTTCCAGGCACTGGCCGCCGGCACCCGCGCCGACGTCCGCAAGCTCGTGGTCACCGCCTCCGGCGGCCCCTTCCGCGGCCGTACGCGCGCGGAGCTGGCGGACGTCACCGTCGCCGACGCCCTCGCCCACCCCACCTGGGCGATGGGACCGGTGATCACCATCAACTCCGCGACCCTGGTCAACAAGGGCCTGGAGGTCATCGAGGCCCACCTGCTGTACGACATTCCCTTCGACCGCATCGAGGTCGTCGTGCACCCCCAGTCGTACGTCCACTCGATGGTCGAGTTCACCGATGGCTCCACCCTGGCCCAGGCGACGCCCCCGGACATGCGCGGGCCGATCGCCATCGGTCTGGGCTGGCCCGAACGCATTCCCGACGCGGCACCCGCCTTCGACTGGAGCAAGGCGTCGACCTGGGAGTTCTTCCCGCTCGACAACGAGGCGTTCCCCTCGGTGAACCTCGCCCGGCACGTCGGCTCGCTCGCGGGCACCGCCCCGGCGGTGTTCAATGCGGCGAACGAGGAGTGCGTGGAGGCGTTCCGTACCGGCGCCCTGCCCTTCAACGGCATCATCGATACCGTCACCCGGGTGGTCGAGGAACACGGCACCCCGGATTCGGGAACTTCGCTGACCGTGTCGGACGTCCTCGAAGCGGAGACCTGGGCACGGGCCCGGGCCCGGGAACTGGCGGCACAGAAAGCCACCGCGGAGGCGCGTGCATGACGACCCTGATGATGATCCTCGGCATAGTCGTGTTCGCGGTCGGCCTGCTGATCTCGATCGCCTGGCACGAGCTGGGGCATCTGTCCACGGCCAAGCTCTTCGGCATCCGGGTGCCGCAGTACATGGTCGGCTTCGGCCCGACCCTCTTCTCCCGCAAGAAGGGCGAGACCGAGTACGGCATCAAGGCCATCCCCTTCGGCGGGTACATCCGCATGATCGGCATGTTCCCGCCCGGCCCGGACGGCAAGATCGAGGCCCGGTCCACCTCCCCGTGGCGCGGCATGATCGAGGACGCCCGCTCGGCCGCCTTCGAGGAGCTGAAGCCCGGCGACGAGACCCGCATGTTCTACACCCGCAAGCCCTGGAAACGGGTCATCGTGATGTTCGCGGGCCCCTTCATGAACCTGATCCTGGCGGTGGCACTGTTCCTCACCGTCCTGATGGGCTTCGGCATCTCCCAGCAGACCACCGCGGTCTCCTCGGTCTCCCAGTGCGTCATCGCGCAGAGCGAGAACCGCGACACCTGCCGCAACTCCGACGAGGCCTCCCCGGCCGCCGCCGCCGGACTCAAGGCCGGCGACAAGATCGTCGCCTTCGACGGCGTCCGCACGGACGACTGGAACGAACTGTCGGACCTGATCCGCGCCAACCCCGGCAAGGAGGTGCCGATCGTCGTCGAGCGCGACGGCCAGGACCTCACCCTGCACGCCACGATCGCCACCAACCAGGTAGCCAAGAAGGACTCCAGCGGCCAGATCGTCCCGGGCGAGTACGTCAACGCGGGCTTCCTCGGCTTCAGCGCCGCCACCGGCATCGTCCGCCAGGACCTCGGCTCCTCGGTGACCTGGATGGGCGACCGCGTCGGCGACGCCGTCGACTCCCTCGCCGCCCTCCCCTCCAAGGTCCCGGCCCTGTGGGACGCCGCCTTCGGCGACGGCCCGCGCGAGGCGGACTCCCCGATGGGCGTGGTCGGCGCGGCCCGCGTCGGCGGTGAGATCTTCACCCTGGACATCCCGCCCACCCAGCAGCTCGCCATGGCGCTGATGCTGGTCGCGGGCTTCAACCTCTCCCTGTTCCTCTTCAACATGCTCCCGCTGCTCCCGCTCGACGGCGGGCATGTCGCGGGCGCCCTGTGGGAGTCGCTGCGCCGCAATCTCGCCCGGCTGCTGCGCCGCCCCGACCCCGGCCCGTTCGACGTGGCGAAGCTGATGCCGGTGGCCTATGTGGTGGCCGGGGTCTTCATCTGCTTCACGTTGCTGGTCCTGGTCGCGGACGTGGTCAACCCGGTGAGAATCTCGTAGCCACCAGCCGCTGGCGGCGGCCGGACTCGCACGACTGTTCGGCCGCCACCTCGGGAGCCGGATTACCCGTGGGATGTGCCCGGCAAGGGAGCGGTGCCGTAATCTCGGAGGCCGGAGCCCGCCGCTTCTCGGGACCGGATCCTGATCCACGACTTGGGGTTGCACAGCAGATGACTGCGATTTCTCTCGGCATGCCGTCCGTTCCGCTCAAGGTCGCCGAGCGCCGCCGGAGCCGGCAGATCCAGGTCGGTTCCGTGGCCGTCGGCGGTGACGCCCCCGTCTCCGTGCAGTCCATGACCACGACCCGTACGTCGGACATCGGCGCCACGCTCCAGCAGATCGCCGAGCTGACCGCGTCCGGCTGCCAGATCGTCCGGGTGGCCTGCCCCACCCAGGACGACGCCGACGCCCTCGCGACCATCGCGCGCAAGTCGCAGATCCCGGTGATCGCGGACATCCACTTCCAGCCGAAGTACGTGTTCGCCGCCATCGAGGCGGGCTGCGCGGCCGTCCGGGTCAACCCGGGCAACATCAAGCAGTTCGACGACAAGGTCCGCGAGATCGCGAAGGCGGCCAACGAGCACCGCACGCCCATCCGCATCGGGGTCAACGCCGGCTCCCTGGACCGGCGGCTGCTCCAGAAGTACGGCAAGGCGACCCCCGAGGCCCTGGTGGAATCGGCCCTGTGGGAGGCGTCCCTCTTCGAGGAGCACGACTTCCGGGACATCAAGATCTCCGTCAAGCACAACGACCCGGTCGTGATGATCGAGGCCTACAAGCAGCTCGCCGCCCAGTGCGACTACCCCCTCCACCTCGGGGTGACCGAGGCGGGCCCCTCCTTCCAGGGCACCATCAAGTCGGCGGTCGCCTTCGGCGCCCTGCTCTCCCAGGGCATCGGCGACACCATCCGCGTCTCGCTCTCCGCGCCCCCGGTCGAGGAGGTCAAGGTCGGCAACCAGATCCTGGAGTCCCTGAACCTCAAGCAGCGCGGCCTGGAGATCGTCTCCTGCCCGTCCTGCGGACGCGCCCAGGTCGACGTCTACAAACTGGCCGAAGAGGTCACCGCGGGCCTGACCGGCATGGAGGTCCCCCTCCGCGTCGCCGTCATGGGCTGCGTGGTCAACGGCCCCGGCGAGGCCCGCGAGGCCGACCTGGGCGTCGCCTCCGGCAACGGCAAGGGCCAGATCTTCGTCAAGGGCGAGGTCATCAAGACCGTCCCCGAGTCCAAGATCGTGGAAACCCTCATCGAGGAGGCCCTGAAACTGGCCGAACAGATGGAGGCGGACGGCACGGAATCGGGCGAGCCGACCATCTCGGTAGCGGGCTGAACCGAGGGCCTCGGGGCGCGGGCTGAGCCGGGAGTCTCGGGTGCGGGCTGAGCCAAGGGTCTCGGGTCCGGGCGGAACCTTTCATCCCGGGAGGGGCCGTCGCCCTGCTTCCAGGGGCGCGGGGAACTGCGCGACCAGCCCCCACCGGCCCGCACCCGCGAGCGCACCAGCACCCCCACCTCACAGGGCGCGACAGCCAACCCGCACCCCCACCTCACAGGGCGCGACAGCCAACCCGCACCCCCACCTCACTCGGCGCCACAGCCACCCCGCACACCCAACCGCCCCCACCGAAACGCGGGGCGGCATCCCAAAGCAACCGCAGGTACAGTGCGGAGATCGGCAACCCCACTGTGAGGCCCCGTACGTGTTGACCCAGACCACCTCCCGGGTCCTCGAACCGAGTGACCTGGACGCCGCGCTCGCCGTCCTGCACCGCGAGCCGGTCGCCAACGCCTTCGTCACCTCGCGGGTCCAGATCGCCGGTCTGGACCCGTGGCGACTGGGCGGCGAGATGTGGGGCTGGTACGAGGACGGCATGCTGACCTCCCTGTGCTACGCGGGCGCCAACCTCGTCCCGATCTGCGCCACCCCGCGCGCGGTCCGCGCCTTCGCCGACCGGGCCCGCCGGGCCGGCCGCCGCTGCTCCTCGATCGTCGGCCCCGCCGAGGCCACCTCCGCACTGTGGCGGCTGCTGGAACCCCACTGGGGCCCGCCCCGCGAGATCCGCGCCCACCAGCCCCTGATGGTCACCGACCGGATGTCCGCCACCGTCGCCCCGGACCCCTACGTCCGCCGGGTCCGCAAGGACGAGATGGACACGATCATGCCGGCCTGCGTGGCGATGTTCACCGAGGAGGTCGGCGTCTCCCCGATGGCCGGTGACGGCGGCCTCCTCTACCAGGCCAGGGTCGCCGAACTCGTCGGCTCCGGCCGCTCCTTCGCCCGCCTCGACGACCGCGGCAAGGTCGCCTTCAAGGCCGAGATCGGCGCCGCTACGGACCGCGCCTGCCAGATCCAGGGCGTCTGGGTGGCCCCCGAGTACCGGGGGATGGGCCTGGCCGCCCCGGGCATGGCCGCCGTACTGAAGTACGCCCTCGCGGACGTGGCCCCCCTGGTCAGCCTGTACGTGAACGACTACAACACCGCCGCGCGCAGGACGTACACCAAAGTCGGCTTCCGCGAGGTCGGCGCGTTCATGAGCGTGCTGTTCTGACCGGACCGGGGGAACCGGCACGAACAACCACGCCCAACCCGCGCCACCACTCACCCCCACTCACCACCACCACTCACCACCCCCGCTCACGGCCACCCGCGACCAGCCCCCTGTACGCTCCCGCCATGGACCCCGTCATCGTCCCCCTCGACCTGCCGGCCCACGTGGACGAGGCACTGTCGGTCCAGGCACTGGCCTTCGGACTGGGCCCGGAGGAGATCGCGGTCCGCCGCCAGATCGTCCTGCGCCACATGACCTACCTCGGAGCCCGGGCCTTCGGCGCGACCGTCGGACGACAACTCGTCGGGTTCGTGTACGGCATGCCCAACGAGCGCACCCACTGGTGGTCCACCGTCGTGGAGCCGTACCTGCGCGCACAGCACAACACCGACTGGCTGGACGACTCCTTCGTCATCACGGAACTCCACGTCCACCCCGCCCACCAGAACCTCGGCATCGGCCGCGCCCTGATCACCACGATCACGGACACCGCCGCCCAGCCCCGCTCGATCCTCTCCGCGATCGACACCGACAGCCCGGCCCGCGGCCTGTACCGCTCCCTGGGCTATGCGGACCTCGCCCGCCAGGTCCACTTCCCCAGCGCCCCCAAGCCCTACGCGGTCATGGGCGCCCCGCTCCCGCTGCTGCGGTAAACGGATTTCCACCGGCCCGTGCCCCCCGGCTAACCTCCATGCCATCACCCTTTCCTGGCAGGAGTACGAGAACGATGGCGAACGCACCGGTCCAGCGCATGTCCCAGTTGTTGGCGAAGACCCTGCGCGACGACCCGGCCGACGCCGAGGTCCTCAGCCACAAACTCCTCGTGCGCGCCGGGTACGTCCGCCGTACCGCCGCCGGCATCTGGTCCTGGCTGCCGCTGGGCAGGAAGGTGCTCGCCAATGTGGAGCGGATCGTCCGTGAGGAGATGGACGCGATCGGCGCCCAGGAGGTGCTGCTCCCCGCACTGCTGCCGCGCGAGCCGTACGAGGCGACCGGCCGCTGGGAGGAGTACGGCGCCGAACTGTTCCGGCTGAACGACCGCAAGGGCGGCGACTACCTCCTCGGCCCCACCCACGAGGAGATCTTCACCCTCCTGGTCAAGGACCAGGCGTCCTCCTACAAGGACCTGCCGGTCATCCTGTACCAGATCCAGACCAAGTTCCGTGACGAGGCCCGCCCCCGCGCGGGCATCCTGCGCGGCCGTGAGTTCCTGATGAAGGACTCGTACTCCTTCGACCTCACCGACGAGGGTCTCGCCGAGTCGTACGCGCTGCACCGGCAGGCGTACCGGAAGGTGTTCGAACGGCTCGGTCTCGACTACCGCATCTGCTTCGCGACCGCGGGCGCGATGGGCGGCTCGAAGTCGGAGGAGTTCCTGGCGCCCTCCAGCGCCGGTGAGGACATCTTCGCGGACTGCCCGAACTGCGAGTTCGCGGCCAACACGGAGGCGATCACCTACGAGCTGAAGCCGGTCGACGGCTCGGCCGTCCCCGCCGCCGAGGAGATCGACACCCCGGACACCCCGACCATCGAGACCCTGGCCGCCTCCCTCGGCGTCCCGGCCTCCGCGACCCTGAAGAACCTGCTGGTCAAGGTGGACGGCGAGATCGTCGCCGTGGGCGTCCCCGGGGACCGCGAGGTGGACCTCGGCAAGGTCGAGGCGCACTTCGCCCCCGCCGAGGTCGAGCTGGTCACCGCCGAGGACTTCACCGGCCGCCCCGACCTGGTCCGCGGCTATGTCGGACCGCAGGGCCTGGCCAAGGTGACCTACCTCGCCGACCCGCGGGTGGCGCCGGGCACGGCCTGGATCACGGGCGCCAACAAGGAGAACGTGCACGCGAAGAACGTGGTCGCGGGCCGGGACTTCGAGGTCGACGCGTACGTCGATGTCGTGGTGGTGCGGGAGGGCGACCCGTGCCCCAACTGCGGGACCGGCCTCAAGCTGGACCGCGCCATCGAGATCGGCCACATCTTCCAGCTCGGCCGCAAGTACGCCGACGCGCTGAAGCTGGACGTCCTCGGCCACACCGGCAAGCCGGTCCGCGTCACCATGGGCTCCTACGGCATCGGCGTCTCCCGCGCGGTCGCCGCCCTCGCCGAGCAGACCGCCGACGACAAGGGCCTGTGCTGGCCCGCCGAGGTCGCCCCCGCCGACGTCCACGTGGTCGCCGCGGGCAAGGCCCTCCAGACCGAACTCGCCCTGGAGGTCTCCGAGCAGCTCGCGGCAGCGGGAGTCCGGGTCCTGGTGGACGACCGCGCCGGAGTCTCCCCGGGCGTCAAGTTCACCGACTCCGAGCTGATCGGCGTCCCCACCATCCTGGTGGCGGGCCGCCGCGCCGCCGAGGGCGTGGTCGAACTCAAGAACCGCCGCACCGGCGAACGCGAAGAACTCCCGGTGGCCGAGGCCATCACCCGCCTGACAACCACCTGACAGTCCCCTACGGTGAGCCAGACCGGGGCCCAAGGCCCCGGCCTCCACCTTTCCCCAGCCAGGCCTGCAAGCCAAGGCTGACGGCACCCCCTCAGGGGCGCGGGGAACTGCGCGACCGGCCCCCACCGACCCGCACCCGAGCAACAGGCACCCCCAGCCAAGCCTGCAAGCCGACGCTGACCACAACCCCCTAGGGGCGCGGGGAACTGCGCGACCAGCCCCCACCGACCCGCACCCGAGCAACAGGCCCCCCAGCCAGGCCTGCATGCCAACGCTGACCAAAACCCCCTAGGGGCGCGGGGAACTGCGCGACCAGCCCCCACCGGCCCGCACCCGGGGAAACCGCGCACGCCCCCTCACAGCCACCCGGCGAACTCCAGCAACAGCTCCGCATCCCCCAGGCGCCCCACGCGGAGCGCCCGCACACCCGACTCCACCGCCCGGAACAGCGTCCACCCCCGCAACCGCTCCTGATCCACCTCCAGCGACTCCGCGAGCCGCTTCACCCGGCGCCGGGTCGTCGCCGCACCCGACGGGCTGGCGATCAGATCCTCCACCCGGTCCCGTACCAGCCGCGCCAGATCGAACGCGCACTCCCCGGCCACCGGGTCCGGCCCCACCGCCAGCCACGGCATCCGCTCACCGGCCAGCACCTTGCTCTGCCGGAACGTGCCGTGCAGCAGCCGCAGCTCGGGCGGCGCGACCAGCAGCGCGTCCCGGGCCGCCAGCGCCGCGTCCACCAGCGGTGCCACCGAGGCATCCGCGTCCGCGCTCGCCCGCATCGCCGCCGCCTGCCGACCCGTCCGCTCGGCGACCGTCTCGAAGACCACCCCGGCCGGCGGCTCCACCCACAGCCTGCGCAGCACCCCCGCCGCCTCCAGCAGCGCCTTCGCCTCCGGCAGCGACCGCACCGAGACATCCGGATGCAGCCGCTCCAGCAGCAGCGCCCCGTCCGCCGACTCCGCCTCCAGCAACTGCACGGCGCCCCGGCCCGCCCAGTGCGCCAGCGCCGCCCGCTCGCCCTGCGGCCGGGCCCGCGGCGGGGCCAGCTTCAGCACGGCCGGCGAGCCGTCGGCGTACCGCACCAGCATCACCAGGCTGCTGCGGCCACCGGGCATCTGCACCCGTTCCATGCTCAACTCGCGTAGCGCGAGGGCCTGTCGGGCGGTCTCGGGCAGCTCGCCCAGCCAGTCGTCACCCTCCGGCGCCGTCTCGCCCAGCGCCCTGATCAGTCGCCGCGGCGGTGCGAAAGCCATACGCGAGTCGATTCCTTCCCTTTCTGCCCTTCCTGACCCGGCCCGCCCCCTCTCCTCTGTCACGCCGAGGGCGACGGCGACGCCGAAGCGGTCCCGGCCCGCTCGGCGAGACCAGGGAAGGCTACGCTGCCGCCCCGCCAGCGCACCGCCCGCACCGCTGCCTCGCGCAGCCCCTCGGCCGCCGTGCCCCGCAGCCCGTCCGCCGCGGCCCGCACCAGGTCGGAGTAGACCCCGGCCACCCGGTCCTCCAGCTCGGCGGCCAGCCGCAGCGCCGCCGCCGCGTCCGGCACGGCGAACGGCAGCGCGTACCCGGCCGCCGCGGCCACCGGCTCCCCGCCCCGGTCCCGCACCTCACGTGCCAGCGCGTCCCGCCGGGCGCGATGGGCGTCGTACGCCGCCCTCGCCTCCGTACGCCGCTCCTCGTGGATCCTGCCGCCGACGACGCCGTACCCGTACACGGCCGCGTGCTCGGCGGCCAGCGTCGCCTGGAGCGCGTCCAGCTCGGCCGCCTTCTCCTCCTCGGTCGCCGCCGCCCTCGCCCCGCTCATGCCTCGCCCTCCGTCAGCAGATACGCGTGCGCCGCCCCGGCCGCCGCCACCGAGGCCAGCAGCCGGGCCAGCTCGCCCGGCAGGTCCACCAGTTCCCGCGCCCGCCGGTCCGCCAGCGTGCGCTCGGCGGTCGCGAGCCCGCTCAGCGCGCCCTGCTGGTCGGCGGGCACCTCGGGGGAGGCCGTGGGGGACGGCGAGCCGGTCGATCGCTCCGCGCCGCCGAACGCCCGCGCGTGCCGTACGACCGCGTCCCGCAGCGGCCCCAGCCGCTCCGCGAGCGCCGGATGGGCGGCGAGCACGGCGTCGTAGCGCCCGGCGAGGGCCAGGCTCTCGCGGGCCGCCCGCGCGCGTGCCCGGTCCGCGGCGACCAGGCTCGCGGCCGAGCCGCCGCCGGAGTCGTCGGCGGAGCAGCCCGCCAGCAGCAGCGTCCCCGCGGCCGAGGCGAGCAGGGTTCTTCTGCGCGGGCCGGAGCGGGCGCGCGACGGCGGGGGGAACGGCACGGCAGACGTCCTCGGGAGGCTCGTACGAACAGATAGACATATCGGGCGAGCAGATAGACACATCGGGCGGCTCGCCCGCGATCACGGTACCCGCGCCGGGGGCGCACGCCCGGCAGCGGCACCACCCGTCCGCAGGTGGACGGCAACACACCCCCGGACCGGATACCCTTTGACCAGACACGAGCCCTTCCCCACAACAGCACACGCGGCCGAGGAGTCACCCGGATGAGCACCACCCAGAGCGAGAGGCTGCGAGAACTGCTGGAACCGCTCGTCACCTCCCAGGGCCTGGATCTCGAAGAGATCACCGTGGACTCCGTAGGACGCAAGCGGGTGCTGCGTGTCACCGTCGACTCCGACACCGGAGCGGACCTGGACAAGGTCGCCGATGTGAGCCGCGCGCTCTCGGCGAGTCTCGACGAGAGTGACGCGATGGGCGAGGGCGAGTACACCCTGGAGGTCGGCACCCCGGGCGCGGAGCGCCCGCTCACCGAGCTGCGCCACTACGTGCGCGCCACCGGCCGGCTGGTCGCGTTCCAGCTCGCCGGCGGCGGTGAGGTCGTCGCCAGGATCCTGACCGTGGACGCCACCGGTCTGGACACCGAGGTGCCCGGGGTCAAGGGGCGCAAGCCCACCGCGCGCAGGCTCCCCTTCGAGGAGATCGCCAAGGCGCGCGTCCAGGTCGAGTTCGGCCGCACGGACAGGGCGGCGGACAAGACAGTGGACGAGACGGACATGACGGAAGAAGAGGAGGCGTAGCCGTGGACATCGACATGAGCGCCCTGCGGGGCTTGGTGCGGGAGAAGGAGATCTCCTTCGACCTGCTGGTCGAGGCGATCGAGGCGGCCCTTCTCATCGCCTACCACCGGACCGACGGCAGCCGCCGCCGCGCCCGCGTGGAGCTGAACCGGGAGACCGGCCATGTGACCGTGTGGGCCAAGGAGGACCCGGAGGACCTGGAGGAGGGCCAGGAGGCCCGCGAGTTCGACGACACGCCGTCCGATTTCGGCCGGATCGCCGCGACCACCGCCAAGCAGGTCATCCTCCAGCGGCTGCGCGACGCCCAGGACGACGCCACGCTCGGCGAGTACGCGGGCCGCGAGGGCGACATCGTCACCGGCGTGGTCCAGCAGGGCCGCGACCCGAAGAACGTCCTGGTCGACATCGGCAAGCTGGAGGCCATCCTGCCGGTGCAGGAACAGGTCCCCGGCGAGACCTACCCGCACGGCCTGCGGCTGCGGTCGTACGTCGTCCGGGTGGCGAAGGGCGTGCGCGGTCCGTCCGTCACCCTCTCGCGCACCCACCCCAATCTGGTGAAGAAGCTGTTCGCGCTGGAGGTGCCGGAGATCGCCGACGGATCCGTCGAGATCGCCGCCATCGCCCGCGAGGCCGGCCACCGCACCAAGATCGCCGTACGCTCCACCCGCGCGGGCCTGAACGCCAAGGGGGCCTGCATCGGCCCCATGGGCGGCCGGGTGCGCAATGTGATGGGCGAGCTGAACGGCGAGAAGATCGACATCGTCGACTGGTCCGACGACCCGGCGGAGATGGTGGCCAACGCGCTGTCCCCGGCCCGGGTGTCCAAGGTCGACGTGGTGGACCTCGCCGCCCGCTCCGCGCGGGTGACGGTGCCCGACTACCAGCTGTCGCTGGCGATCGGCAAGGAAGGGCAGAACGCCCGGCTGGCCGCCCGTCTCACCGGCTGGCGCATCGACATCCGCCCCGACACCGAGCAGCCCGCCGAACAGGGCTCACCCGGGGGCGGGGAGCAGCGCAGACCTGCGGGGGAATAGATCCGAGCCGCGTGTGGGTTGGATCACGACAACGCGCGTTCGATTCTTGCCCCGTAGGGGTGAGGTCGGTGCGGGGAGGTAGACTGAGGAGTGTCTGGCCGGACGCGTGCCGTCGCACGCCCTGAGCGCACCTGTGTGGGGTGCAGGCAGCGAGCGGCCAAGATCGAACTGCTGCGGATCGTGGTGGTCGAGGGCGCTTGCGCCCCTGATCCTCGCGGTACGCTGCCCGGCCGGGGTGCCTATGTACACCCCGCCCAGGTCTGTCTGGACCAGGCGGTGCGCCGCCGGGCGTTCCCGCGGGCGTTCCGCGTCCCGGGGCCGCTCGACGTAAAGGCGTTGCGCCACCACGTCGAGCGGACACACAGTTGCTGAGCAGGCAACACGGTAAGAAGACATGTCGCGCGGAAGTCCCCGTGCGGCCTGGTACCTCGCGAGTCGAAAGCAGGTCGAGATTGCGATGAGCACTCGATGAGTACGCGATGAGTACGCCCATGAACTAGCGACGGTCCGGCCGCAACCCGGACCTCAGAGGAGCGAAGTGGCTAAGGTCCGGGTCTACGAACTCGCCAAGGAGTTCGGCGTCGAGAGCAA
The DNA here is from genome assembly GCF_042749375.1 of Streptomyces sp. NPDC059477. Lineage (NCBI taxonomy): Bacteria > Bacillati > Actinomycetota > Actinomycetes > Kitasatosporales > Streptomycetaceae > Streptomyces > Streptomyces sp. NPDC059477. The sequence continues at coordinate 57,956 of NZ_JBHYUG010000051.1, forward strand.
GGTCGTCATGGCCAAGCTCCAGGAACTCGGTGAATTCGTCCGTTCGGCGTCTTCGACGATCGAAGCGCCCGTAGTACGCAAGCTGACCGACGCCTTCCAGCAGGGCAGTGGCAACGGCAGGTCCGCCCGCCCCGCCCCCCGGAAGGCCACCCCCACCCCCAAGCCCGGCGCGCCCTCTCCGGCGCAGTCGGTCCGTCCCGGTGCCCCGAAGCCCGGCGCCCCGCGCCCGGCCCCCGCGCAGCCCGTGGCCCCGGCGGCCTCCGCCGCCCCCACGGCTCCGGCCGCACCGGTGACCCCGGCGGCCCCGGTGACTCCGGCATCCCCGGTGTCCCAGGCTTCCCCGGGCTCCCCGGTCTCCACTCCCGCCCAGGGCTCGCGTCCCACGCCGGGCCCCCGGCCCGCGCCGCGTCCGGCCCCGGCCGCCCCGGAGTTCACCGCTCCGCCGGCGCCCACCCCGGCCCCGGCGGCGTCCAAGCCCAGCAGCGGTCCGCGCCCCGGCGCCCCGCGTCCCGGCGGGCGGCCCTCGGGCCCCGGCCAGGGGCAGGGCCAGGGTCAGGGCCAGTCG
>NZ_JBHYUG010000052.1:0-10984 GCF_042749375.1 Streptomyces sp. NPDC059477
CCGGTCTGGTGGGCTGGTATATGTTTAAACCCCACCGGCCCCGGTCTCACCCGCGGGGGGTGGGGGGGACCCTCGCCCGCCGCGGCCCCTACTTCGCGGCGCCCGAGGACGCCGTGCAGGACGCGCTGGTGGAGGCGGTCCGGGTCTGGCCCGCCGACCCGCCCCGGGATCCCAAGGGCTGGCTGGTGACGGTGGCCTGGCGCCGGTTCCTCGACGCGAGCAGGTCGGACGCCTCCCGCCGCCGCCGGGAGGATCTCGTACGGGAGGAACCGGCGCCGGGGCCCGCGTCCGGCGCGGACGACACGCTCCGGCTGTACTTTCTGTGCGCCCACCCCTCGCTGACGCCGTCGTCGGCGGTCGCGCTCACGCTGCGGGCCGTCGGCGGGCTCACCACCCGGCAGATCGCCCAGGCGTATCTGGTGCCCGAGGCGACGATGGCGCAGCGGATCAGCCGGGCCAAGCGGACGGTGTCCGGGGTGCGGTTCGACCGGCCCGGTGATGTGGCGACCGTGCTGCGCGTGCTGTACCTGGTCTTCAACGAGGGGTACTCCGGTGATGTCGACCTCGCCGCCGAGGCCATCCGGCTCACCCGGCAGCTGGCGTCCGCGATCGACCATCCCGAGGTGGCGGGGCTGCTCGCGCTGATGCTGCTGCACCACGCCCGGCGCGCTTCCCGGACCGGGCCGGGCGGTGCGCTCGTACCGCTCGCCGAGCAGGACCGGAGCCGGTGGGACACGCGGACGATCGCGGAGGGGGTCGGGATCCTCCAGGCGGCGCTCGCCCGTGACCGGCTGGGCGAGTTCCAGGCGCAGGCGGCCGTCGCGGCGCTGCACGCGGACGCGCCCACGGCCGGGGAGACGGACTGGGTGCAGATCGTGGAGTGGTACGACGAGCTGCTGCGGCTGACGGACAGTCCGGTCGTCCGGCTGAACCGGGCGGTGGCCGTGGGCGAGGCCGACGGAGCGCGCGCCGGGCTGGCGGCGCTGGCGGAGCTGGACGGTTCGCTGCCCCGGCACACGGCGGTGGCCGCGTATCTGCACGAGCGCGACGGCGACCCGGCGACGGCCGCGCGGCTGTACGCCGAGGCCGCCCGGCAGGCCCCCACCCTCGCCGAGCGCGACCATCTGACCCGCCAGGCGGCCCGCCTCAACACCCTGCTGCGCGGCGGCGGGCCGGGCGGGCCCTGATCGGCTCCGATCGGCCCTGATCGGCCCTGATCGGCCGCGACGGGTTCTGCCAGGGCCGACGGGCTGACGGGTTCCGCCGGGGCCGACGCGGCCGATGGGTTCCGCCGGGGCTGTCCGGCGTCGACCGCATTGCCGGAGGTGTCGCGATTTCGTCGCCGAGACGCGACGGCCCGGGTGTACGCCGCCCATCGGTCCGTAAAAGCGCAGGTGACACAGGGGGCGCACAGGATTGGGCGGCTGTCGTGGGCAGGTCATCGGCCGACGCCCGGAGAACGGGAACCGTACGGGCGCGGCGGGCGCCCCGGCCGCCCCACTCCCCCACCCCACCTCACGGGTTGACGAACGCACCCTGAAGATCCGGTGCCGGTGGTGGACCGCCCGACAGGCCGCCCCACCCTCACCCCGCAACTGATTCCGCATCAATATTGGCCACTTGCAACGAAATTCGCACTTAACTATCGGACCGACAACTGTTTACCATCACGATCACCCCCCACGACTCCGAATTTCGCATCTCCGGAACTCTGCATCTCGGCAAGTCCGCAAGTCCGCAATTCCGCGTGGAGGTTTGGCATGTCCGGCTTCAGTGATCGTGAACTCGGTATGGGGCGGCGCATCACCCGTCGCGACTTTATTGACGGTGTGGCCGTCGGCACGGCCGCCATCGCCGCCGCCACCGCGCTGCCCGGTGCCGCCCAGGCAGCGCCCAACTCGTCCCGAGGCAACGGCCATGGTCATGGGCACGGCCACGGCGGTTCGAAGACCCCGTACCCGCCGACCGGCACCGGTCTGGGCGGCCAGGGGCAGGGCTCGTACGACGTGGCGCACTCCGTGCGCAACGGTGACTTCGACCCCGGGAAGATCACCAGCATCCGTGAGTCGTACGACCTGGTGGTGGTCGGCGCCGGGCTGAGCGGGCTCGCCGCCGCCTACCTCTACCGCAAACACGCCGGGCGGCATGCCAAGGTCCTGATCCTGGACGCCCTGGACGACTTCGGCGGCCACGCCCGCCGCAACGAGTTCCACGTCGGCCGCAGCCTGCTGCTGTCCAACGGCGGCACCGTCAACATCGACACCCCCAGCACCTGGACCCGCGCGTCCCGCGACCTGCTCACCAAGGACCTCGGCGTCGACCTCAAGGCGCTGGAGGCCACGGTCAAGAGCGACGCCTACGCCCCGTACTCGCTGCGCAGCGCGACCCTGTTCACCGCCGACCGGTGGGGCAAGGACCAGTTGGTGGTCCGTGAGTCCGGCGAGTCCTGGGCGTCGTACGCCGCGAAGCTGCCCATGAGCGCGGCGAGCCGGGCCTCGCTGGTGCGGCTCTACACCACGACGGAGGACTTCTACCCGGGGCTGAGCGACGCGCAGAAGAAGGAGATCCTCGCCCGCACCCCGTACGAGACGTATCTGCGCGAGAAGATCGGCCTGGACGACGACGCGCTGGAGATCGTCAAGCGCGGGACGAACGGGCTGTGGGGCGTCAATGTCGACCGGGTCGCCGCCGCCGACGCCTGGGCGACCGGACAGCCGGGCTTCAACGGTCTCGGTCTCACCCACGCCCCCTGGCCGGGCGCCGGGTTCACCCCGCTCATGCAGCTCAACGAGAGCGAGGAGGACGGCAACTTCTACTTCCCCGAGGGCAACGCCTCGCTCGCCCGGCTCCTGGTCAGCAAGCTGGTCCCCCACGCCTTCGACGAGCGCCGCCCCGACTGGCGGGAGATCGTCACGGCCAAGGCGGACTACTCACGTCTGGACCGCGCGGGCAACGACGTCCGGATCCGGCTGGGCAGCACCGCCTACAGCGTCCGCAACGACGGCCGGCGCAGCGTGGACATCCGCTACTCCAAGGGCGGGCGCAGCTACCAGGTCCGAGCCAAAGGCGTGGTCATGGCCTGCTGGAACTCCGTCGCCTCGTACGTCATGCCCGAGCTGGGCGCCGAGCAGGTCTCCGCGATGCGCTACGGCGTCAAGGTCCCCCTCGTCTACGCGCGGGTGGCGCTGCGCGACTGGCGGCCCTTCGCGCAGGCCCGGATCTCCCGGGTCAGCACGCCGTCCCGGTTCTTCAGCAGTTTCGGACTGCCCACGGTCACCGAGATCGGCGACTTCAAGATGCCGAAGCGCCCCGAACTGCCCACCGTCATCTCCCTGTCCGCCACCCCGAACCAGCCCGGACTGATCTGCCGCGAGCAGCACAAGGCGGGCCGCAAGCAGCTGATGCGGATGCAGTTCGCGGACTTCGAGCGCGAGATCCGTGACTCGATGACCCGCTCGCTGTCCGCCCACGGCTTCGACCCGGGCCGTGACATCACCGCCATCACGGTGAACCGCTGGGCGCACGGATACGCCTACGAGTACAACTCCCTGGACGATCCGCACCTGTTCCGGCCCGAGTCCGAACGCCCCTACGCCCAGGCCCGCCGCCCGGTCGGCCGGATCACCATCGCCAACTCCGACGCCGAGGGATTCGGCTACACCCAGGCGGCGTTCGACGCGGCCCACCGGGCGGTGTCGCACCTGCTGTGAGTGGGGGGCCTGTGTGAGGGTGCGGGAGAGGACCCCTGCCCGCCAGGGGGCGAAACCCTTCTCCCGCACCACCTGTCCCGTGGGCCGGACGGGCAGGGCCGGTCGAGCGACGCTCAGCCCTTGAGCGCCAGCGCCGCCATCATCCGCCGGTCCCGGGGCGCTTCCTTGCGGTCCAGTCGGGCCGTGAGCAGCCGCTGGGCCGCCTCGCAGCGCCCCGCCGAGACGAGGGCGTACAACAGGGTCTCCTCGATCACCTCGCGTTGCGCCGCGCTGCCGCCGACCTTGCGCAGGACGGGCAGCAGCGCGGTGAGCCCGCGGGCGGCCTCGCCGAACCGCTCCTCGACCAGCGCGGCCAGCGCCTCGCACAGCGGGGCGACGATCTCGCGCTGTACGGCGTCGGCGCCGGCGGCGTGGTCGCGCAGTCGGCGCAGTGCGGCGAGGTCGCCCGCGGCGGTGAGGGCGATGGCACAGTGCAGGGCGGTGAAGGCGGTGGCGGGGCGTTCGAGCACATCGCGGGCGACGGCCTCCAGGACGTCCCCGGCGGGCAGTTCGCCCTGCCAGCTGTCGCTGAGCCGGGCACGCCACAGCAGCGAGCCGGAGTCGACCAGGGCGCGGACGCCCGCCACCCGGCCCGGCGCGAGCTGGCTGTGCCAGCGTTTACGGACGGCGGCCGGGTCGTCCAGGGCCAGTTCGTGCAGGGCGATGTGCCAGGAGAAGTGGGCGCGGTGGACGGCGCCGCGCCCGCGTCCGGCCACCCATCCGTCGAGCCAGTCGCGGCCCGCCTCGTGGGTGCCGGTCTCGTAGTGGACGTGGGCGAGGGCGTGCACGGCGTGCCCGGCGGCGGGTTCGGTGGCCAGGACGCGGTGGGCCAGTTCCCCGGCCTCGTGCAGCCGCCCCTGCTCCTGGCGCAGGAACGCCAGCAGCGATGTGTGGAACCAGTGGCCGTCGTAGGCGGGTGAGGTGCGCTCGACCAGGCGCAGCGCGTAGTCGTCGTCGAGGTCGTCGACGCCGGAGAAGGCGATGGTGGGGACGGCGGCGGCCAGTGCGAGCGCGTCGCCGGGGTGGGCGTCGAGGTGGTGCATCAGGGCGGTGTCGCCGCCGTCGCCGTGGATGCGGCGGGTGACGACGTCCACGAAGGAGCGCTCGCGCGCGTCGGCCCGTTCCCGGGCGCTGCGCTGGGCGTCGGCGAGGGCGCGCGGGACGTCGACGGGGGCGCCGCACTCGTGGCCGAGCAGGGCGAGGGCCGCGTGTCCGAGGGCGAAGCCGGGGTCGAGGGCGACCGCGCGGGCGAAGGCGTCGTCGGCGCCGGCCCGGACCTTGAGGACTCGGTCGAGGCCCCGGCGGTAGGCCGCGGCGGCCTCGGCGTGGGTGGACAGCGCGAGGCCGTGTCCGTCGACGGGCCGCCGGGTGGCGCGGGGCGCGGGGGCGAGCGGGGCGAGGAGTTCACGGGCGAGGGCGGCGGCCTGGACGCGGATCTCGGGGATGGCGGTGGTCTCCCACAGCTCGCCGCGCCGGGGCGCCCCGAGGGTGAACAGCGGCAGCCCGGCGTCCGGTGCGGCGGCGCGCAGGCGGCCGTCGGCGGTGGCGACGCCCATGCCGAGCGGCCCGGGAACGGCGGCCCCGGACCGGGTCAGGGACGCCCACAGCGGGTCGTCGACGGTCCGGCCGGGGCCTGTGCAGTCGATCACCCAGCCGACCCGGAGGGTGGCGCCGTCGGACAGTTCGACGGTCAGGGAGCCGTCCGGGTCGGGTATGGCGGCGGTGACGGTCCCGGAGTGCAGGGTGAGCCTGCGGGTGGTGCGGGCCCGGTCGACGGACTCGGCGGTGGCGGGGGCCATCCGGTGGCGGTGGGTGTTCCACAGGGCGCCCTCGTGGGCGAGGAACTCGGCGCGCTCCTCGGGGCTGAGGCTGTGCCACAGCCGGGCGGTCTGGGGGCGCAGGCTGTCCAGCGCGGGGCGCCAGTCGCCGTGGGTGCGCAGGGCCCGGCTGACGTGCCGGTAGACGGTGCGGCGCAGGCGTCCCAGGGAGAGGCCGCCGGGCAGCGGGGGCGGGGCCATGGGTCCGGCCGGGGTGAGCGCGTGCGGCTGGGGCAGCAGCCCGCTGCGGGACACCGCGTGCACGGTCCGGCCGGGCCCGTCCAGCGCGAGGGCGAGATCCACGGCGGTCAGCCCGGTCCCGACGAGCAGCACGTCGGACGCGTCGGCGGCCACCGCGTCGAGCGCGCCCGGCGTCCAGGGGCGGGCGACGAACCGCGCGGAGCCGCGCAGGGCGTCCGGCGCCCAGGCGGCGTGGGGTGCGGCGGGGCCGGTGGCGAGCACGGCCCGGTCCGCGGTGAGCCGTCCCCCGTCGGCGAGATGGAGGTCCACCCGGCCGTCGGGGGTGCCGGTACAGCTCTCCAGGCGGGTGCGCAGCCGTCGTACGGCGACCACGCCCCGGGCCCGTACGACGGCCTGGGCGAGGGTGTCGGCGAGGTAGGCGCCGTAGCGGTAGCGGGTGGCGAACTCGGCGCCGGTGACCTCGGACTCGCCGTGCCGGCACAGCCAGCGGGTGAAGTGGCCGGGGTCGTCGGGGTAGCAGCTCATGTTGCCCGCGGGGACGTTGAGCCGGTGCCGGGGATCGCGGGTGGCGTAGGCCGTGCCCCGGCCCGCCTCGGGGGCGGGGTCGACGAGCACGAGATCGAGGGGGGTACGGCGGCGGACGGCCGTTTCGCAGACCTGGACGGCGGTCAGCGTCCCGGCCGCTCCCGCTCCGACGATGGCCACGGTGTACCGCTGACGGGCTGAGGTCACGTTGCTGCCTCCGGCGAGGGTCGGTGAGGTGAGGGATCGGGGGATCGACACGGGCATCGACACGGGGGCCGGCCCGGGGGGCGACATACGGAACGACCCGTTCCTCACTATTCCTATCGGACTGGTGGGAAACCATGTCTGGCGGGACGATCTCACCGGATCCTCAGCGCACCGGCCGCCCGTTCATGTGCCGTTCATGGTTCGCGGCCACGCGGGGAGGGCCGACTAGGGTCGTCCCTGTGACCCACACCGAGATCGAGATCGAGATCACCGCCGAACTGGTCCGGGAACTGCTGCGTGAGCAGCACCCCGATCTCGCCGGGCGGCCGGTGCGGTTCGGGGCGTTCGGGTGGGACAACCAGTTGTGGCGGGTCGGCGACGATCTGGCCGTCCGGCTGCCGTGGGCGACGCCCGGGGCCGATGAACTGCTGCGCAAGGAGCACACCTGGGTGCCCGTGCTGGCGCCGCGCCTGCCGCTGCCGGTTCCGGTGCCGCGGCGGCTCGGGGAGCCGTCGGCGCGGTTTCCGCGGCCGTGGACGGTCACCACCTGGGTGCCGGGAACGCCCGCCGACCGCGCCCCGGCCACCCGCGCCGAGTCCGCGGAGACGCTGGCCGCCTTCCTGACGGCCCTGCACCGGCCCGCCCCCGACGCGGCGCCGGTCAGCGGATACGGCCGGGGCGGACCGCTGAGCGAGCTGGCCGACGGTTTCGCCGAGCGGCTCGGGTCGGCCGTGGACGCGGGGCTGGTCGCCGATCCCGGGCCGGTGCGGGAGGTGTGGGAGGACGCGCTCGCGGCGCCGCGGTGGGACGGCCCCGCGCACTGGCTGCACGGCGATCTCCACCCGGCGAACGTCCTGACCTCGGACGGCACGTTCTGCGGCGTGATCGACTTCGGCGACCTGTGCGCGGGCGACCCCGCCTGCGACCTCGCGGCCCCCTGGCTGCTGCTGCCGGACGGCACGGCCGGCCACTTCCACCGGGCCTACCGCCCGGCCGCCGACCCCGCGACCCTGCGCCGCGCCCGCGGCTGGGCGGTGCTGCGCGCCCTCGGCGGCCTCCTCATCGGCGCGGCGGGCGAGCGGGGCCGCCCCGGCGGCAAGACCTCGTGGGGACCGCCCGCGCGGGCGGCACTGCACCGCCTGGTCACGACGGCGGGCCGGTAGGGCCGCCCGCCCGTACCGCACTCACTCCCTCCGGTCCTGCACCTTCCTCCGGTACAGCCACAGCAGTACCGACACCGCCAGTACCCCCAGGGCGATGGCGAGTTCCTTGAAGCCGCCGTAGCCCGTGATGGAGAAGCCGGTCGCGCCGACGACGAGGATGACGGTGAGGAGGGCCACCAGGAACCCGGCGAGGGGGACGAAGAAGCCGGGCAGGCGGATCGGGCGCGGGGCGTCGGGTCGGTCGCGGCGCAGCAGGATGAAGCCGGAGATCGCCAGGACGTGGGTGAGGATGTAGCCGAGATTGCCGGTGACGATGATGGCCAGCGGGGTCTTCAGGACCGTCAGGACCACGATGTTCAGGACCAGGGCGACCATCAGGGCGCGGGCCGGGACGCCCCGTCGGTTCAGGACGCCGACCTGGCGGACCGTGTGACCCTGGCGGCCCATCTCGTAGAGCACGCGGGAGCCGTCGGCGAGGCCGGTGATCATGATGAGCAGCAGGGACGCGATGAGGAAGACGACCATCAGGTCGGCCGCGCCGCCCACCAGGTCCTGGAAGGCGCCGACGTAGAACGTGGTCGGGTCGGCGGAGATGGCCGCCTCGCCGACGTAGCCGGACAGGGCCAGCGGCAGCAGGATGAAGACGCCCAGGCAGAACAGGACTCCGGCGCGCAGGGCGCGTGAGGTGTCCCGGACGGTGTCCTTGTACTCGGGGGCGAAGGTCGCGCAGACCTCGACGCCGAACGACGTCCAGGCCATCACGTACAGCCACACCAGCGCCTCACGCAGGCCGCCCATGCCGTCCGGCAGGCTCCAGTGCAGGCCGCCGGCGCTCCAGTCGCCGCTGAAGAACGGCAGCACGATGAAGACGGCGAGCGGGATCAGCAGCGCGCCGCCGGTGACGTACACCAGCCACATCGCCACATGCAGGCCGAACATGGTGGCGCCGAAGAGCAGCAGGATCACGGCGAGGCCGACGACGATCGGGAAGCTCAGTTCGGCGGGGCCGAGGGTCACCGACCAGTCCTGGCCGGGGAACCACTGGGCCTGCACGAACGAGCCGATGATGCCCGCGTAGACGGCCAGCGCGGTGGTCCAGGGGAACCAGTAGCCGATGCTGGCGATGGGGCCCACGACGGGGGCGCGGGAGCGCCAGCCCTCGGCGGCGTAGGCGGCGATGCCGCCGGAGGACTCGGGGAACATCGCCGCGAGTTCGGTGTAGATCCAGTTGGTGGCGGTGGCCAGGACCATGGAGGCCGCCCACAGGGCGATGGCTCCCCAGGCGCCGAGGCCGCCGATGGACGCGCCCAGGGACGCGATCAGGGCCGCCGGCATGGTCAGCGACATGGCGAAGCCGTCGTACCAGCGGATCTTCTTGGCGAGTGCGGGTTCGGCGGCCGGGGCGGCGGTGCCTGCTGGGCTGTTGGCTGAGGTGCTCATTGCGTACTTATAAGTCCAGCCAAAATTTCCCGTCAAGATGCACGCATGAGCAATCGAATACCTTTTACTTTGCTGATCCGTGAGTCTTGACGTTCCAAACTTGTCGATGAATCATCGGGTCCAAGCATCGGGTCCACGTATCGGACCGGACATCGGACCAGGCATCGGAACGGACAGAGGAGCACCCACCTCATGACCACCGCAGAGCAGCAGCTCTTCATCAACGGCACTTTCACGGACGGCGCCGGCTCACGGACCGCCGAGGTGATCAGCCCCGCCACCGGAGAGCGCGCCGGATCGTTCCCGCTGCCCACCGCCGCCGATCTGGACGCCGCGGTCGAGGCCGCGCACCGGGCGCAGCGGGCGTGGGCCGGGGTGAATGTGTGGGACCGGGCCGCGGCGTGTCACCGCATCGCCGACGAGATCGACAAGCGCCGCGACGAACTGGCCCGGCTCCAGACCCTGGAGCAGGGCAAGCCGCTGACCGAGTCGGTCGCCGACGTCACGGAGACCGCGCAGCTCTTCCGGCTGCACGCCGAGGACGCGGTACGGCTCAACGGCGAGACCCTGCTGTCCCGCGACAACTCCAAGAAGATGTTCACCTTCCACCGCCCGGTCGGCACCTGGGGCGTCATCACGCCCTGGAACTTCCCGCTGCTGATGTTCGCGGAGTTCGCCGCCCCCGGTCTGGCCACCGGCAACGCCCTGATCGTCAAGCCGCCGGCCAACACCCCGCTGACCGTCCTGAAGGCCATGGAGGCGGTCGCCGCCGCCGGGCTGCCGGAGGGCCTGGTCAACATCCTGCCCGGCGACGGTGGCTTCGGTGACGCCCTGGTGCGCCACCCCGGCGTCCACGCCATCGGCTTCATCGGTTCCTCCGCCACCGGCGCGAAGATCACCGCCGCGGCCGGTCTCAAGCGGTCCCTGATGGAGTGCTCGGGCAACGGCCCCCTCGTCGTCCTCGCGGACGCCGACATCGCCGCCGCCGCGAAGGCCGCCGTCGACGGCGCCTATCCGTGCGCCGGGCAGGTGTGCTGCGCCACCGAGCGGGTGGTCGTGCACGCCGATGTGCACGACGCGTTCGTCCAGGCCGTGCTGCGCGAGTCGGAGCGGGTGCTGCTCGGCGACCCCTTCGACGGCAAGACGGTCCTGGGCCCGCTCAACAACGAGGGCGTGGCCGCCAAGATGGACCGGCACATGGCCGACGCCCGTGCGCGCGGCGCCGAGATCCTGCTGGGCGGTGGCCGCCGCAGCGGGATGCCGACCGACCTCTACTACGAGTTCACCGTGGTCGACGCGGTCCCCGAGGACAGCCTGCTGTCCAGGGAGGAGTCCTTCGGCCCGGTCGTCCCGATCATCACCGGCCGCGACGAGGACGACCTGCTGCGCATCGCCAACGACGACGCCCTCGGCCTCCAGGGCGCGGTCTTCACCAGCAGCATGAAGTCCGCCTTCCGTTTCATGGAGGAGATGGAGGTCGGCCAGGTCATCGTGAACGAGTCCAACAACTGGTGGGACATCAACATGCCGTTCGGCGGCGCGGGCGCCCGTGGCACCGGCTGGGGCCGGATCGGCGGCAAGTGGACGCTGATGGACATGACGGACACCCGTACGGGCGTCATCAGCCTCTGAAGCCTCAGCAGTCCCTGGGGTCTCGGCAGCCTCTGAAGCCTCAGCAGTTCCCGGGGTCCCGGCAGCCTCTGAGGTACCGGCCCGCACCCGGGGGTGTGCCCCGCGCACACCCCCCCCCCCCCCCCCGGGGCCCCCCCCCCCCCCCCCCCCCCCCCCCCCCCCCCCCCCACAAACACCCCCCCCCCCCCCCAACCCCCCACCCCCCCCCAAAAAAAACAAACACCCCCCCCCCCCCCCACCAAATAAACCA
>NZ_JBHYUG010000052.1:10994-38655 GCF_042749375.1 Streptomyces sp. NPDC059477
GTGTCGCTGCCCCTCTCTCTCCCCCCCGCGCTCCGGGGGCCGCTCCCCGTTGTGGGCTCCCCCCCCCCCCGGGGGGGGGGTCCCCCCCCCACCCCCCCGCCCCCCCCGCCTGCCCACCCCCCATCCCCACCCCCACCCCCACTCCTGAACAGTGAGGAGCCCCGCACCCCATGACCTCCGCCCCCGAGACCTCGCGTCCGGCCGACCCCCGCAGCCGACTGCGCCACGCGGCGCCCGTGCCGTACTGGCTCGACCGGCCGGAGAGTCCCGGGGCCCGGCCCAGACTCACCGAGGACACCGTCTGCGATCTGGCGGTGGTCGGCGGCGGCTACACCGGGCTGTGGACCGCGCTGCTCGCCAAGCGCCGCTTCCCCCGCCTCGACGTCCTGCTGCTGGAGCAGCGGACCTGCGGACACGCGGCCAGCGGACGCAACGGCGGCTTCTGCTCCCCCTCCCTCACCCACGGCCTCGCCAACGGCGTCGCCCGCTGGCCCGGCGAGACCGGCCTCCTCCAGCGCCTGGGCGCCGCCAACTTCGACGCCTTCGAACGGGACCTGGAGACCTACGGCATCGACTGCGGCTTCGCCCGTACCGGCAAGGTGACGGTCGCCGCGACCGAGTGGCAGGCCCGCGCGCTCACCGAGGCCGCCGCGCTCTCCGCCCGGCACGGCGAGGCGGCCACCCTGCTGGACGGCGACGAGGTACGCGCGTACGTCGACTCACCGCTGTGGTCGGCGGGCCTGTGGAGCCCGGACTACGCGCTGCTCGACCCGGCCCGGCTGGTGTGGGGACTGCGCCGCGCCTGTCTGGAGGCGGGCGTGCGGATCGCCGAGCACACCGAGGTACAGGCGCTGAACACCCGGGCCCGCGGCGGCGTCCGGCTGCGCACCCCGTACGCCGAGGTCAGGGCCGGCAAGGTGGCGCTGGCCACCAACATCTACCGCCCGCTGCTGCGCCGGCTCTCCCTGACCATGGTCCCGGTCTACGACTACGCCCTGGTGACCGAGCCCCTGACCGACGATCAGCTCGGGTCCATCGGCTGGCTCGGCGACCACGGCATCACGGACGCCGGGAACCAGTTCCACTATCTGCGCAAGACCGACGACCGGCGCATTCTCTTCGGCGGCTACGACGCCATCTACCACTACGGCAGCCGCGCGGACGAGCATCTCACCCAGCGGGCCGAGACCTTCGAGACACTGGCCCGGCAGTTCGCCGAGACCTTCCCGCGCCTCGCCGACGTGAACTTCTCGCACGCCTGGGGCGGCATCATCGACTCCACGACCCGCTTCTGCATGTTCGCCGGTACGGCGGCCAGGGGCCGGATCTCCTACGCCCTCGGCTTCACCGGTCTGGGCGTCGGCGCCACCCGGTACGGCGCCCAGGTCATGCTCGATCTGCTGGCGGGCAGGCGCACCGAGGCGACCAGCCCGGCCATGATCCGCCGCCCGCCCGTGCCGTTCCCGCCGGAGCCGGTGCGCTACCTCGGGATCCAGGCGACCCGCCACTCGATGGCCCGCGAGGACGAAGCGGGTGTCCGGAACCTGTGGTTGCGCACCCTGGACCGGCTGGGCCTCGGCTTCGACTCCTGACCGGGCTCTCGACTCCTGACCGGGCTCTCGACCCCTGACCGGGCTTCGGCACCCGACCGGGACTTCGGCTCATGACACCGCAAGGAATGATGGACACATGGGTTCCACGGCACATCAGGGCGGCCATCCGCTCGACGACATCGACCGGCGCGTCATCGCCATCCTCCAGGCCGACGGCAGACGCGCCTACAGCCAGATCGCCGAGGATCTCGGCATCCCGGCCTCCTCGGTCCGCTACCGGGTCCAGCGGCTGGAGGAGAACGGTGTCCTCCAGATCGTCGGCATCGCCAATCCGCTGACGATCGGCTTCGACCGGTTCGCGATGATAGGGCTGAAGGTCCGCCCCGGCATGACCCGCGAGGTCTGCCGCCAACTGCGCGAACTGCCGGAGACGTCGTACGTCATCATGACGGCCGGTCAGTACGACGTGATGGCCGAGGTCATCTGCCGGGACACCGACCACTTCACCGACCTGGTGAACGAGCGGATGCATCTGATGGAGGGCGTCATCTCCACCGAGTCCTTCTTCGTCCTGGAGGTCCACAAGATGGCGTACGGCTGGGGCGTGGGCGAGGTGGAGACCCGGCTCCTGGACGCGCGGGGCGGCCAGAACGACGGCTGACCCGGCCGGTGGACGCAGCCCTGCTGGGCCTTCGCGCTCCAAAACGTTGTCAGTGCCCCGGGCCAGGCTGACCGCCTCGACGGGCCGGACGGAGATCGTGAGGGACTCGCGGCCACGGGGGGTGCGTGACGACCCCGGCCACGGCTCGGGTCAGATACTGCCGTTGCTCCACCCCCCTCTCCGGCCTTCTCCGGCCCTCTCCGGCCGGACCCGCGTCTCACACCCGGCCGGAGGCCGTCCCCGCGTGGGCCAGCGCGCTCGGCGTCCGGCAGCCGACGATCGCCGGGGCCTCCCGCACGAGCGTGTCGTCGGTGAGCGCCTCCACCATGAACAGCGCGAAGTCCACCCGCCGGGTCAGATCGCTGGCCAGCACCGGATCGCCCACATGCCGGCTCCACACGGGCAGCCCCTGGCTCTCGCCCTCCTCCAGGGAACTGCCGCGCACCACGGTCCACCGGGTGTCGCTGGCGAACACCCGGGCGCACGCCTCCACCTGGTCGTCGATCTCGGCGAACCGCACCAGCTTCCCGATCACGGTGGCGGCCCGCAGCCCGAAGCTGAACAGCCGTGAGTAGCGGTCCTTGCCGTCGCGGGTGATGTGCCAGCCGCAGGAGAAGACCAGCCGCGCGCCGGGGCGGGCGAAGTCGAGCACCGCCTGTGCCGTACCCGACGAGTACTGCCGCACCCCCCACGGCACCAGCACCGTGAGCACCCCGTCGCAGCCCTCGACCGCCTTGCGGATCACCTCCCGGTCGTCGGTGTCCCCGGGCACGACGGTCATCCGCCCCTCGAACTCCGCCAGTTTCAGCACGCTGCGCTCCCGGCAGACGCCCACCACCTCGTAGCCACGCTCCAGCGACTGCCGGACCATGTACCGCCCGAGTTTGCCGGACGCGCCGACGACACAGACCTTCCGGATCGGCCCCTGTTCCCGCTGCCCGTCGCCCATGTCCCGGACCCCCTTCACCCACCTGAGCACCTTATGTTGTAAGGCAAGGTAACCTTATACCGTAAGGCAGTCAAGGCCGGTCAAGGCCGGTCGAGGCGGTCAGGGTTCGCGGGAGAGGAAGGGAGCGGCGGATGGCCCAGGGAGGCAAGGCGGCGCCCCGGCGCGGCACAGGGGGCCGGGGAGCATCGGGACGCGGCGCGGCGGGCCGCACCCCGCTCAGCCGTGAGCGGGTGATCCGTACGGCGGTGGCGGTGGCGGACGAGAAGGGGTCGGCGTCGCTCACCATGCGGGCCATCGCCGCGCCGCTGGGCGTCGAGGCGATGTCGCTGTACCACCATGTGGCGGGCCGGGAGGACATTCTCGACGGCATGGTGGACACGGTGTTCGGGGAGATCGAGCCGCCGGTCCCCGACCCGGGCGGGGACTGGCGGGCCGCCATGCGCCGCCGCGCCCGCTCCGCCCGCGCCGCCCTGCTGCGCCACCCATGGGCGATCGGCTTGATGGACTCGCGCTCACAGCCCGGCCCGGCGACCCTGCGCCACCACGACGCCGTGCTCGGCGCCCTGCGCACGGCCGGATTCTCGGTGCCGATGACCGCACACGCCATCTCGCTGATCGACAGCTATCTGTACGGCTTCGTGCTCCAGGAACTGAGCCTGCCGATCCGGGGCGGCGCGGAACCCGACGAGGTGGCGGGCGCCATCCTGCGCGAGATGCCCCCCGGCGCCTACCCCCACCTCGCCGAACTGGCCACCGAACACGTCCTCAAGCCGGGCTACGACTACGGGCAGGAGTTCGACTTCGGGCTCACCCTGATCCTGGACGCCCTGCACCCCGACGAGCGGACCGCCTGACCCGTACCCACGGCTGTCAGAGGCGGTCGAGCCCGTTGGCCATCACCCGGTCCGTCATTCCGCTCGCGACGTACCGGCCCGCCGCGCACTGCGGCTTGCGGGCGGCCTGGTCCTCGACCAGCCGGACGAAGGCGGCGGCGAACCCGAGCCGGGGATACGCGTCCACGAGAGCGCGCCGGAACGCCGGATCGAAGTCCTCAAGCCCTCCGCCGGAGACATCCGCGGTGGTGCCCACCTGCAACATCCGGCTCTCCGGGTCGGTTTCCGGCGCCACGTCGTCCCGCATGTGGAGCACGATCACCTCGGCCGCCCGGTCCCGGCGCTCCACCGGCCAGCCCAGCCCGGCCGTGAAGACCCGCGCCAGATGACCACCGGCCTCCTCGAAGGCGAGGCTGTGGCTGTCGAAGGGCGGGGTGAGCGCCAGATCGTGCAGCAGCGCGGAGACGAAGAACAGCTCCCGGTCGTGGTCGAGTCCGCGCTCCCCGGCCCAGAGAGCACCGAAGAAATACGCCCGCAGACTGTGGTGATACAGCGCCCGGTCCGCGTACTCCGCACAGACCAGCAGCGCCCGCTCGGCCGCCGCCCCCTCCGGCACCCGCACTCCCCCGACCTCTGTCGGCATCCGCCGCCTCCCTCTCATCGAAGTCATCGAACACAGTTCTGTACGCCGTCGCGCTGGGCGCAGCCTAAGGGCGGCGGGTCCTGGTGCGGGTACCGCTCACACGAACGCGCCCACCATCAACGCGACGGCGGGCGCGGCTCGTATCGGGAGGGTGGCTGGATCACACCGGTACGGCATCAGGCGTCGACGCAGTGCCCGTCACCTCCGTGGCCGTACCCCTTGTCGCCGTAGCCCTTGTCGCCGTACCCCTTGTCTCCGTAGCCGCCGTAGCCGCCGTAGCCGCTGTGGCCGCCGTGGCCTTCATGGCCGCCGTCGCCGTAGCCGCCCGGCTTGCAGGGCTCGGGGGGTTCCTCGCGGGTGTTGTCGAGGCGGGCCGTGACGGTCTCGCCGTCGGTGTCGATGACGTACGGGCCGCTGACCGGGTTGGCGGGCAGGACATAGCCGTCGGGTACGGCCGTCTCGCGCAGGTAGTAGGTGCCCTGCGGGAGTTCGCCGAAGGTGCAGCGGCCCGCGGTGTCCGTGGCGCAGACGCCGCCGACGTGGGTGTCGGGGTCGGCGCCGGTGGTCTGGAGGCCGGGGACGCCGTTGGTCTCCTCCCACAGTTCGAAGGTCACGCCGGGCAGCGGGTCGCGGCTGTCGGCATCGGTTTTGACGATCTGTACGCTGCCGGTGTCCTGGGGGGACGAGACGGGCCGGTTCGCGGCCGTCACGGACACCCCGTCGGCGGCGTTCTGCGTGGTCAGGACCAGTGGGCCGAACACCGCGGGCTCCGGCAGTTCATAGCCCGCGGGGGCGTCCGTCTCCTGCCAGTAGTACGTCCCGGTGTCCACGGTCCGCCCGCACAGGCCCTCGGTGTCGGTGACACAGGGTCCGCCGACGGCGGTGTCCGCGTCGGGGCCCGTGGTCTGGAGGCCAGGGACGCCGTTGGTCTCGCGCCACAGCTGGAAGGTGGCGCCTTCGAGGACCGCGCCGGTCCCGGCGTCGGTCTTGACCACTTCCACCACGCCGGTGCGCGGGACGGGGGTGCCGCAGTCGGGCAGATCCCCGTTGAACGGGTAGGCGTGGAACTCCTGGCCGCCGCCACCGGTCGCGGCGGAGGTGTGGGTGAGGGCGCCCGTGGTGAAGAAGCGGCCGTTGACACCGGGCAGGGTCACGGTGGTGCTGGAGGACTGATTGCCGATCAGGAAGCTGCCCTGGAACTGCCCGGTGCCGGTCAGGCCGACCGTGGTGGCGTCGGGGAAGTTCCACAGCAGGCGCTCGCGGTAGGCGTTGAGCGGGGCGGTGTCGGCGATGCCGCCGCTGTAGGTGTTGATGGTGCGGTTGGCGCCCAGGATGTTGACCAGGATCGTCGCGGTGGCCGGGATGCCGGCGAAGGTGACACCCTGCTGGCCGCCGTTCGCCGCCGTCATGTTGAAGTCGACGTTGAAGACCTGGAGGGCGGAGGTGCCGTCGCCGGTGAACAGGGTCTGGCCGCCCTGGTTGACGGCGGTGCCGGTGGGCGGGCGCGGGGTGCCGTTCACCCGGGCGTAGCACTGGCTGGCGGTGGTCAACTGGTCGCGCAGGCCCACATAGGGATCGGTGGCGTCGGGATCCTGGGCCAGGGTGGCGAGGACGGTGCCGGTGACCGTACCGGCGTGCCGCACGACCCCGCGCTCGGCGAGGAGCCGCTGTCCGGGCGCCACGGTGATGTTGCCGCCCGTGGTGAGCCAGTCGGCACCGACCGGGGGCGGGACCCGGGAGCCGACGCCCGCTTCGCCGACGTTGTAGACCCGGCTGACGCCCGCGCGCTTGTTCATGTCGAAGTTGTCCAGGACGACGACCCGGCCCTCGGCCTCGGCGGCGGCGCCCCGTACATGGAAGTCGCTGCCGACGAAGACGTTGATGGCGTTGTCCCGGCCCGCGATGGGACCGTTGCTCACGCCGGGGAAGGGGTCGGTGCAGTCGCCGGGGACACAGGGACCGAGTCCGCCGGGCAGGGGTGCGGCGGACGCCGGGGTGGCCCCGGGACCGAGGACCAGAACGGGTACGGCCGTGAGGGCCACGGCGCAGGAGAGGCCCGCGGATCTCGCGCGTCGTCGAAGGCGCGCGGAGGGGCGGGCGGTGAGGTTGCTCATGGCCGGAGTGTCGAACCGCGCGACACCGCCCACCACCCGGGTCACCCGCGATTGGGCCGGTCAGGGCGGTGACTCACCGTCAGGCGTGAACGGTGGGGCCGGTCGGACCCGTGTTCACGTACGCGCGTTGATGACCGCGATGCCCGACTCGCCCGCCTCGAACCCGGCGATCAGTTCGGCCGGGGTGACCGGTCCTGCGGGGTGCCCGCCGGCGTGGTCGAGGAGGAGCACCGGCTGGTACTCCCCGTCGCGCCGGACGGGCTCGAAGTCGGTGACGGTCTCGCGGCGCAGCAGGACGACCCAGCGATCGTCGCGGGGGTCGGACGGCAGGGAGTCCAGGTGCCCGGCGAGATCATCGGCACCGGGCGTCGGGCCGGATGTCGGGCCGGATGTCGAGCCCGAGGTCGAGCCCGAGGTCCGATCCGGCGTCAGATCGCGGGCCAGTAGCTCCCGATGGGCCAGGACGGTGACGGCGAGCCGGTCACCGGACCGTTCGTAACGGGCCGACAGATCCTCCGGCAGCAGATAGAAGACGCCCTCCTCGCCCTCGTGCCCCCGGTTCAGCAGCCGGCAGGCCATGCGCTCGCCGGGATCCGTGGAGGTGTGGTCGAGATCGAGGATCACCTCCCGGCTGTCCGGGTCGAGGGAGGGGATCGCACCGATCCACATACGGGTGAGGTCGTCCATGCGCCGTATCCAAGCACAGGGTTGACCGGGTCCCGGGAGGTGCTCCGGGCGGCGCGCCTCTCATCCCGGCGCAACCGGACATGAACCCCCGGAAACACCGTGTTCACGACAAACGAAACCGGCGGAAACAGCCGCTTTCTAGCGTGACCGCGCCGCACCCGCACCCTGCCCCCTCAGGAGGCCAGGCATGACCACGGCCGAGTCACGGCTCACCACGACCGATCCCAAGAACCCCGGGACCGATCCCAAGGACCTCGGGACCGATCCCAAGGACCTCGGGACCGACCCGAAGAACCCCGGGACCGACCCGAAAGGTTCCGTGACCGTCCCGAAGGACCCCGGGACCGACCAAGCGGTCAAGGAGACCCTGGAGGACTACACCCTCCGCTTCGCGCCCCGCAGTTACCGCCGCTGGACCCCGATGGTCGTGGCCACGACCGCGCTCGGCGGCATCGCCTACATGGCGGACTTCTCCATCGGCGCCGGCATCGCGATGGCCCACGGCACGGGCAACGCGCTGGTGGCGATCACGGTGGCCGCCGCGGTCATCTTCATCACCGGGTTCCCACTCGCGTACTACGGCGCCCGCTACAACATCGACCTCGATCTGATCACCCGCGGCTCCGGCTTCGGGTACTACGGCTCGGTGCTGACCAGCGTCATCTTCGCCAGCTTCACCTTCATCTTCTTCGCCCTCGAAGGCTCGATCATGGCGCAGGGGCTGAAACTGGGCTTCGGGCTGCCGCTGTGGCTGGGCTATCTGGTCTCCACGCTGCTGGTGATCCCGCTCGTCATCTACGGCATGAAGGCGCTGAGCAAGCTCCAGGTGTGGACCACCCCGATCTGGCTGGTGCTGATGGTCGCGCCGCTGGTCTATCTCGTCGTCACCGAGCCGGGCACGGTCGACAGCTTCCTCGGGTACGCCGGTACGGACGGCGAGGGCGCCCTCAACACCGCGTCCGTGCTGCTGGGCGCGGGCGTGTGTCTGTCGCTGATCGCGCAGATCGGTGAGCAGATCGACTATCTGCGCTTCATGCCGCCCAAGACCGCCGAGAACAAGCGCGCCTGGTGGACGGCCGTGGTGATGGCCGGGCCGGGCTGGGTGGTGCTGGGTGCGCTGAAGCAGGCCATCGGGGTCTTCCTCGCCGTCTACATCCTGGCCGAGGTGGGGCCCGCCTCCGCGACCGAGCCGATCCAGCAGTTCCACGGCGCCTTCGAGGCGATGCTGCCATCCTGGACGGTGGTCCCGCTGGCGGTGGCGCTGGTCGTGATCAGCCAGATCAAGATCAATGTGACCAACGCGTACTCGGGTTCGCTGGCCTGGACGAACTCCTTCACCCGGGTCACCGGCCGCTACCCCGGCCGGATGGTCTTCGTGCTGGTCAACCTGGTCTTCGCGCTGATCCTGATGGAGGCCGACATGTTCAGCTTCCTCAACTCCCTCCTCGGCTTCTACTCGAACTGCGCGATCGCCTGGGTCGTCACCGTGGCCACGGACATCGGCGTCAACAAGTACCTGCTGAAACTCTCCCCGCTCCAGCCGGAGTTCCGCCGCGGCATGCTGTACGCGGTCAACCCGGTGGGGGTGGTGGCCTTCGGAGCCGCGTCCGCCCTGTCCATCGCGATGTACTTCCATGCCCTGGGCGACACCCTCCAGCCGTACTCCCCCGTCGCCGCGGCCGTGCTCGCCTTCGTCCTCACCCCGCTGATGGCGATGGTCACCAAGGGCCGCTACTACCTGCGCCGCACGGACGACGGCATCGCCGAGCCGCTGCTCGACGCGGACGGCAACCCCAGCGAAGCCGCCTACGACTGCCACGTCTGCGGCCAGTCCTACGAACGCCCGGACGTCACGGCGTGTGTCACCCACGACGCCGTCGTCTGCTCACTGTGCCTGAGCACGGACCGGGTGGGGGACCATGTGCTCCCCGCCGCCGGATAGCTCCCGAGCCGGAGCCCGGGTGACCTACTCCCCCGGCACCGGGGCCCACCACTCCAGCCGCGTACCCCCGCCCGGCGGGCTGCTCAGCTCCAGTTCGCCGCCCAGTTGCCGGGCCCGCTCGGCCATGTTGCGCAGGCCGCTGCGGCGGCCGTCGGCCGGGATGCCGACGCCGTCGTCGGTCAGGGTGAGGCGGATCTGACCGGAGGCGGCCCTGAGGACCACATCGGCCCGGCTCGCGTGCGCGTGCCGGGCGATGTTGGTGAGCGCCTCGGACAGCACGGCCACCACATGGTCGGCGATCTCGCGCGGTACGTCCGTGTCGACCAGGCCCTCCATCCGGATGCTCGGCGCGAACCCGAGCACCGGGGCGGCCTCGCCGACGATCCGCACCGCGCGGGAGCGCAGCCCGCCGCCGGCCACGCCCTGGCGGGTGCGCAGGCCGAAGATGGTGGACCGGATGATCTTGATGGTCTCGTCCAGGTCGTCGACCGCCCGCACCACCCGCTCGGACGCCTCGGCGTGGTCGATGAACCGGCCCGCGCTCTGGAGGGTCATCCCGGTGGCGAACAGCCGCTGGATCGCCAGATCGTGCAGATCGCGGGCGATCCGGTCGCGGTCCTTGAGCACCGCGACCTCCTCGGCGTCCCGGCGCCGCTCCGCCAGCTCCATGGCGACGGCGGCCTGCGCGGCGAAGCCCTGGAGGGGTTCGATCTCCATCGCGGTGAACACCGTACGGCCCGCCTCGCGGAGCAGCAGCAGCACTCCGCGCACCCCGTCCTCGCCGGTGCCGACGGGCACGGCGACGGCGGGGCCGAGGCCGGTCGCGCGCAGCGACTCGGATGAGATCCGCTCGTCCCGGGAGACGTCCGCGCTGGTCACCGGGGTGACGGTGGTGAACGCCTCGCCGATCAGACCGGCGTCGGCGGGCAGCACCAGACCGCGTACGGTGTCGGCCTCCGGCCCAAGGGCGAGTTCCACGCCGAGCGCGTCGGTGTCCTCCATCGGCATCGCGACCACCGCGAGGGCGGCGCCCATGATGTCCCGGGCACGCTCGGCGATCAGCCGCAGCACCTCGCCGCGCCCGGCGCCCGACATCAGGCCGTGGGTGATCTCGGCGGTCGCCCGCAGCCAGCGTTCACGCAGCCGGGATTCCTCGTAGAGGCGGGCGTTGTCGATGGCCACCCCGGCGGCCACGGCGAGGGTGGAGGTGACCGAGACGTCCTCCTCGTCGAACTGCGCGCCGCCCCGCTTCTCGGTCAGATAGAGATTCCCGAAGACCTGGTCGCGGACGCGGATGGGGACGCCCAGGAAGGTGTTCATCGGGGGATGGTTCGGCGGGAAGCCGTACGACGCCGGGTGCGCGGAGAGCTTGTCCAGGCGCAGCGGCTCGGGGTTGTGGATCAGTTCGCCGAGGATGCCATGGCCCTCGGGGTAGGGGCCGATGCGGGCGATCTCCTCCTCGGTGACGCCGACGGTGTGGAACGCGGACAGCCGGCGCCCGTCCGGGCCGATCACCCCGAGGGCGGCGTACTCGGCGTCGACCAGTGCGGCGGCGGCCTCGACGATGCTGCGCAGGGCCTGCTCCAGGTCCAGCTCCCGGCCGACCGACAGCACCGCCTCCAGCAGGCTGTGCACCCGGTCCCGGGTGCCGCGAGCGGCGTCGATCCGCGCCTGTAGCTCCTCCAGCAGCTCGTCCAGCCTCAGCTGCGGCAGGCGTACACGCGCCGCCCAGGGCTCGTCGGGGCTTGCCACCTGCGTCTCCTCGGTCCGGTCTGCGGCATCTTGCGTCCGGGGTGCGGCGTCGCGGTGTCCGTGGCCGGTGGCCGGACGGACCGGGACCCGCCGGAACCGCGCCGGACGGACAACGAGAGGACACCGGACACGCCCACCGTACTCACCCGCCGCACCCGATGCCGTCCCCTGGGCCGGTCGGCCCCAGTGGCGGGGAAGAACAGCACCTCCCCACCCGCCCGCCCCGCGTTCCACCCTGAACCTGCGCCGTGACCGTGGACCGGTCCGAGCCGTCGACCCGAGGAGCACGTCATGGTCCATCACCTGTACGACGTCCAGGGGGACCGCCGGGACCCAGCGCCGCGGCGCGTCACCGCCGGATCGCGCCGCCCTGTCGAGATCGGCGCGGAGGAGGCGCTGCGGCTGCTGGGCGAGGTGTCGCTGGGCCGGATCGTGTTCACCCGGCACGCCCTGCCGACGGTTCGCCCGGTCAACCATGTGCTGGACGCCGGGGACATCGTCATCCGCACCCACGACGGCGCCGCCCTCACCTCCCACGCCCAGGGCGCCGACGCCCCCGGGGTGGTCGTCGCCTACGAGGCCGACGCCCTGGACCCGGACACCCACCTCGGCTGGAGCGTGGTGGTCACCGGCTACGCCCAACTGGTCACCGACCCGGCGGAGGTCTCCCGCTACCACGCCCTGATCCACCCGTGGATCGACCAGGAGATGGACCAGACGGTCCGGATCCGCCCGGATCTGGTGACGGGGGTAAGGCTGGTGGCGCACCCGTAGCCACCACGGCCGGCGCCCACACCACACCCCACCCCTCTGCTCCACCCCCACCCGGCCTCACACGCTGATCCGCCGCCCGGTGATCACCGCCGGGTCGACGCTGATCCACAGATCGCGGTCGCCGCCCGCCCAGGGCGCGCTGTACGCCCCCGCGTCGAGGCGGCGGATCTCGTCGGGGTCGGTCACCGTGCGGGCGTGGCCGCGGACCAGGACGCTCCAGCCACGGCTGAACGCGTCGTCGATCCGGTCGGCCTCGAAGGCGACCCGGCGTCCGGCGGCGAGGGCGGGGGTGGCGTCGTGGGCCGTACGGAACACGATCGCGCCGTCCACGACGCTGTAGTTGACCGGCACGACGACGGGCCCGGTGCCGGTGGCCACGGCGATCCTGCCGATGCCGTGGCTGCCGAGCAGGGACCGGCTCTCGTCCTCGGCCAGCTCGGCGAACTCGGCCCCGGGGGCGGCCTGTTCAAGACCGGGCGGCAGGTCGGCGGTGCCGCCGGTCAGCTCCGGCACGGTGGTCTCCAGGGCGCCGGCGAGTCCCAGGAGCGTGCCCCGGTCGGGCGCGGCGCCGGGGTGTTCCTCCAGGTACCGGACGTAGCTGGCGGCCATGCCCGCCCGGTCGGCCACCTCGTCCCGGGTCAGACCGAGGTGGGCACGCCGGGAGGCGATACGGCGCCCCAGATCACCCAGGGGCCGCTCCCCCGCCACGTCGTCCCTCGGCTGTCCCACCATGACCGTCACACCCTTTCGTCGACCTTCCCCGACGCCGGAAATTGACCCATACATCCACTTTCGCCCACATCTCCATAGTGGCCGACATACGCCCACCCCGCTTGGGCCACCCGGCCTACGGGGGCGGCGGGGGGAAGGGGGAGGTGGGGGGAAGGGGAGGTGAAGGGGGGGCTGGCGAAGCCGGGGGGGCGGGGCCAGGGGACCCGAGGCCGGGGCGCGAAGAGACCGGGAGACCGGGGACCGGGGCGCGGAGAGGCTGGGAGGCCAAGGGCCGGGCGCCCGGAAAAGCCGAAGGCTCGAGGCCCGAGGCCAGGAGGCCCCAAGGACCACGAGGCCGGGAGGCCGGGAGGCCGGGAGGCCGGGAGGCCGGGAGGCCCGGAGGGCGGAAGCCGGGGGTCCTGAAGGCCGGGAGAACCGAAAGACCAGGAGACCGGGGCCGGAGGGCAGGAAGAGCCGGAGGCCTGGAGACCGGAAGCCAGGGGCCCCGAAGGCAGAGAGGCCTTCAGGACCCGGAGGCCCAGGCGCCCGGAGGCCCGGAAGGCCAGGGGCAGGAGAGGCCGGGAGGCCAGGAGGCCGGGAGGAGAGGAAGCCGGAGGCCAGGGGCCAGGGCCCGGAGGGGGCCAGGGCCCGGGGCCCGGTGGGCAGAGCCCTCGGGCCTCGGTGGACCAGAACCCGAGGGAGGAAGCCGGAAGCCCAAGCGACGCCCGGAGGCCGGGAGGCTCGGGAGGCCGGGAGGCTCGGGAGGAGCAGGAGCCCCGAAGGCCAAGGAGCAGCAGAAGCCGGAGGCCAGGGGGCCGGGGGCCCGAGGGGCGCGGGCCAGGGGGCTGGGGCCCCTCGGGGGGCGCGGGGCCAGGCGGCCGGAGGGCCAGGGGGCCGGGTGGGGCCGGAGCCCAGGGCCCGGGGAAGCCCGAAGGCCCCAGCACCCCGGTGTCCCGACGCCCCGACGCCCCGACGCCCCGAGCAAGCGAGACCCCGAGCAAGCCAGACCCCGGCAAACCGGGGACCGGCACCGCAGGCCAGGGCCCGACGTCCGGTGGCGCGGAGTGCCGACCGGCACCCCGGCGGGGACCGTCCGGCCCTTTCGCCGGCTCCCCCGGGCCGGTTTGATCGGAGTATGTCCGAGAACCAGACGAGGCCCGCACCGCAGCCTCCGGTACGTACCGTCGGCGGGACGACGATCGTCGCGCTGTTCGGCGAGATCGACCTCGTGTCCGCGCCGCCGCTGGCGGCCCGGCTGGACGCACTGGCCTCGGCGCCGCACCCCGATCTGGTGGTGGATCTGCGCCTGGTCTCCTTCATCGACTGCGCCGGGCTCGGGGTGCTGTGCCGCACCCGCAACCGGGTCCGCGCCCGGCAGGGGCGGTTGCGGCTGATCGCCGGTGGGCGCCGCTTCCTGCGGACCCTGCGCGCCGCCCAGCTCGGCGGCGTCTTCGACATCCACCCCGACCTGCCCCGGGAGCTGACCCGCCCGGCGATGGAGACCGGGGTGCGCGGAACCGCGTAGGAAAGTACCGTGACGTCCACTTGATGGACGGGCAGTGGAGGCGCAGTGGCCGGCAAGAAGAAGACGAAAGTGCCCCGCGCGGTGTACGAAGGGGAACTGCTGCGGCTCCAGACCGAGTTGATCAAGCTCCAGGAGTGGGTGCGCACGACGGGCGCGCGGCTGGTCGTGGTCTTCGAGGGGCGGGACGCGGCCGGCAAGGGCGGCACCATCAAGCGGGTCTCCGAGCACCTCAACCCCCGTATCGCACGGATCGCCGCGCTGCCGAAGCCGACCGAGCGCCAGCGCACGCAGTGGTACTTCCAGCGGTACGTGGAGCACCTCCCGGCCGCCGGGGAGATCGTGCTGTTCGACCGGTCCTGGTACAACCGGGCCGGGGTCGAGCATGTGATGGGCTTCTGCACCAAGGAGGAGTACCAGCTGTTCCTGCGCCAGTGCCCGATCTTCGAACGGATGCTGGTCGAGGACGGGATCCTGCTGCGCAAGTACTGGTTCTCGGTGAGCGACAGCGAGCAGCAGGAACGCTTCCGCAAGCGGCTGGAAGACCCCCTGCGGCGCTGGAAGCTCTCCCCGATGGACCTGGAGTCGCTCACCCGCTGGGAGGCGTACTCGCGGGCCAAGGACGAGATGCTGGTGCACACGGACATCTCCGAGGCGCCGTGGTTCGTGGTGGAGAGCGACGACAAGCGCCGGGCCCGGCTGAACATGATCGCCCACCTGCTGGACACCGTCCCCTACCACGAGGTCCCGCCCCCGGTCCTGAAGCTGCCGGAGCGCCCGGCCTCCACCGGCTACCAGCGCCCGCCGCGCGATCTCCAGACCTACGTCCCGGACCACGCGGCAAGCCTCTGAGCCCCCTGACAACACCGCCGCCGACTCGCCGCCGCCAACTCGATCGCACCTGCCCCCCGCCACCCCCACCGTCATCCCCGCTCAGGCACCACCGCCACCGCGCAGCCCGCGTGATGCAGCACCCGGTGCGCCACCCGGCCCAGCTGGAGACCGAAGGTCCTCGGCCGTCGCTTGGCGCCGACCACCACGAGGTCGGCACCCCGCGACGCGTCCACCAGCACGATCCGGGCAGCCCCTTCGACCGTACGGCGCCGCACGTCGAGGCCCTCACCGAGCCCGTCGGGGGCACCCTTCAGCGCCTCCTCCACCGCCGCGTCCAGCTCCCGCGCCGCCCGCCGCTCACGGTGCCGGGCGGACTCCCCGGCCAGCGCCGCCGGGCTGGGGCTCCCCTGCACCGGCGCCCGCCAGGCCCGTACGACGTCCAGGACCGCCCCCTGACGCCGGGCCTCCTCGGCGGCGAAGCGCAGCGCCTCGGTGGAGTCCTCCCCCGCGCCCACCACGATCCGGCCCCCGCGCCCCGGCGACCCCTCGCCACGGACCACGATCACCGGGCAGTGGGCATGCCCGGCCACGGTCAGGCTGACCGAGCCGAGCAGCGCCTCGGCGAGCCCGCTGCGGCCCCGACTGCCGGTGACCAGCAGCGACGCGTTACGGCTCTCGCGCACCAGCGCGTACTCGGGCTCCTCCGGTACGACGTCCACGGACACCCGCAGCGCCGGATGGCGCAGCCGGGCGCGGCGGGCGGCCGAGTCCACGATGTCGCGGCCCATCACCTCCTCGCCGGACTCGCCGGACCCGCCGAGATCGTCGGCGAGGGCGTCGCCCTCATAGCGCTCCCACAGCGAGGCGTACACGACCCGCAGTTCCGCGCCGCGCAGGGCGGCCTCGTCCGCCGCCCGGTCGACCGCGAGCAGCGCGGGCTGTGAGCCGTCGACCCCGATCACGACCGGGAGTTCCATGATGGTCACCGTCCTTCCGTGAGGTCGAAGACGATCCGGGCCCGGACCAGGCCGCGCAGTACATCGTCGATCGACTGGTTGACCGAGTCCAGCGAGCGGATCTCGCTGATGACCCGGGTACGGCCGCCCGCGTGCAGCCGGAAGACCTCGGCGAGGTCCTGCCGGGTGCCGACGATCGAGCCGATGACACTCGTGCCGTTCAGCACGGTGTCGAAGATGGGGACCTGGATGGTGCCGTGCGCGGGCAGCGCGACCATGACCAGCTTGCCGCCACGCCGCAGCCCGGCATTGACGGCGGCGAAGGCGGACTCGTTCACCGCGAGCGCGATCGCCGCGTGCGCCCCGCCGTGGCTCCTGAGCACCTGGGCCACATCGTCCTTGCGGGCGTCGATGAGGACATCCGCGCCGAGTTCGGCGGCGAGTTCCAGTTTGTCGTCCGTGACATCGATCGCGGCGACCTTCGCCCCGGCGATCTTCGCGTACTGCACGGCCAGATGCCCGAGCCCGCCGATCCCGGACACCGCGACGAGCTGCGTGGGCCGTACGCCCGCCACCTTGAGCGCCTTGTACGTGGTGACGCCCGCGCAGGTCAGCGGGGCGGCGTCGACGGCGCTGACCCCCTCGGGCACGGGCTGGGCGAAGTCGGCCCAGGCGAGCATCTTCTCCGCGTATCCGCCGTCGCAGCCGTACCCCGTGTTGATCTGCTGCTCGCACAGGGTCTCCCAGCCGGACAGACAGTGCTCGCAGCGTCCGCACGCCTTGCCCAGCCAGGGCACGGCGACCCGGTCGCCGACGCTCAGGTGGGTGACTCCGGCGCCGAGTTCCTCGACGAGGCCGACGCCCTCGTGGCCGGGCACGAAGGGCGGACTGGGCTTGACGGGCCAGTCGCCGTGCGCGGCGTGGATGTCGGTGTGGCACAGCCCGGACGCCTCGACCCGGACCCGGACCTGACCGGGGCCGGGCACGGGATCGGGACGGTCCTCGATGACCAGCGGTGCTCCGAAGGCCCGTACGACCGCTGCCTTCATGATGACGCTCCTTGCGTGATGGTTCGTTCTCGGTGACGGGTGCCGCGGGTGCCCGGTCGCCGTCAGTCGTGGGGGACGACCGCGACGGGGGCCGTGGCGTGGTGCAGGACGGTCTGGGTGACCGGGCCGATGTGGGCGCCGATCGGATGACGCCGGATCCGGCGTCCGACCACGACCAGGGACGCCTGGCGGGAGGCGTCGACCAGGTGGTCGCCCGGAGTGCCGTACAGGGACTCGGCGACGACCTCGACGTCCGGGTACTTGTCGCGCCAGGGGCGCAGCAGCTCGGCCAGGGCACCGGCCTCCTCCTGGGCCAGCGAGCCGTGGAAGGCGGGGTCGAGGGCCAGGGCGTAGACGTAGTAAGGGGGCGGGTTCCAGCCGTGGACGACCCGCAGGGCGGTGTTTCGGCGCTCGGCGGCGGCGAAGGCGAACTCGATCGTCGCGGTGTCCGTGGACCGGATGTCCAGGCCGAGGACGACGGGCCGGAACCGGGTCGCTGCCGACGGGATGCCGACCGGGTCGGGCTCGTGCTCGGCGGCGGCCTGCTGCCCGGCCCGGACCAGCACGACCGGACGCCGGACCCGCGCCACGACGGCGTGCCCGATCGAGCCGACCATGAAGCCGCCGATCCCGCTGAGCCCCCGGGAGCCGAGCACCAGCAGCTCGGCGTCGTCCGCGGCGGCGGCGAGGGCATCGGCGGGACGGCCGGGGTACTGCTCGGTGGTGACATTCAGCCCCGGGTGCCGCAGCCGGATGCCCTCGGCGGCCTCCCGGGGGACGCGCTCGCTCCAGTGCGCCTGGGTCTCCGCGTCGGGGAACGCCGCCCGCGGCGCGGGCACCGGCTCCCACACATGGACCACCTTCAGGGGCGCCCCGAGCAACCGTGCCTCACGGGCCGCCCATTCACCCGCCGCCCGGCTCTCCCGGGAACCGTCGAGCCCAACGATGACGGGGCGTGTCATGACGTCCACCTCCTGGCACTTCCTGGTCTTCCGCTACCTCCACCCTGGCCTTCCTGGCCCCCGCCCGGCAGGGGCCGGAGGTCCCCGCCGGGGGCCGAACGGCCCGGGGTGGGTGAAGGAGGCCGGGACGGGTGGCCCATGGCCACAAGCGCACCGGCAGGCGCACTCTGGTAGAGGCAGCCCCACTGCCGGCGGCTGCGCCCCACCGGGTCGGGAGGCAACGATGACCACCACCGCCACGCCCAGCATGCTGCGCGCCCTGCACATCGATCACCGGCAGCGACTGATGAGCGTCGCCCGAGAGGTGTCCTTCGACCAGGGCACCCGGCTCTTCGAGGAGGGCGGCCACGCCGACCGGTTCTGGATCATCCGTACCGGCACGGTCGAACTCGATCTGCATGTGCCCGGCCGCCGCGCCGCCGTGATCGAGACCCTCCGGCACAACGAACTCGTCGGCTGGTCCTGGCTGTTCACCCCGCATGTCTGGCATCTGGGCGCGGAGGCGATGACGCCGGTACGGGCGTACGAGTTCGACGCCACCGCCGTCCGCGCGATGGGCGACGACGACCCCGCGCTGGGCCGCGCGATCGCCCAGTGGGTCGGCGACGTGCTCGCCCACCGGCTGCACGCGGCCCGCACCCGCCTCCTGGACCTGTACGCCCCCTACGGCGCGGGAAACCGGCTGTGACCAGGAGTGATCCAAGAGTGATCAGGGACTGATCCGAGACTGATCCGAACTGATCCGGGAGTGACCGGGGTGGTACCGGATGGAGGCAGGAGTGGGGCCGGTCGGCCCTGGTCCGTCCGGCCCCGGCGCGCGATGATCGGGAGTGCCACGACATCACGAGGAGCCCGCGCCCCGTCGGCGACCGGGGAATGCCACACAAGGGGTCGTCATGCCCGACACACACACCTTCACCGAACAGGACCCGATCCGGGTCTTCCTGCTCGACGACCATGAGGTTGTACGACGGGGTCTGACCGATCTGCTCGACGCCGAGCCGGACATCTCGGTCGTCGGCGACGCCGACAGCGTGCGTCAGGCGCTGGTCCGGGGCCCGGCACTGCGTCCGCATGTGGCCGTCCTGGACGTACGGCTCCCGGACGGCGACGGCATCACGGTCTGCCGCGAGCTGCGCAGCCGGATGCCGGAGCTGGCCTGTCTGATGCTGACGTCGTTCGACGACGAGGACGCGCTGCTCGACGCGATCATGGCGGGGGCGTCGGGGTACGTCCTCAAGCAGATCAAGGGCTCCGACCTGATCTCGGCGGTCCGCACGGTCGCCTCCGGGCAGTCCATGCTGGACCCCGCGACCACGGCCCGGCTGATGCGCTCCCTGCGCGCCGACCCCGCCGAGACCCCGGCCCTCGCGCCCGAACTCGCCGCGCTCTCCCCTCGTGAGCGCGAGATCCTGGCCCTCATCGGGGACGGCCTCACCAACCGCGAGATCGGCAAGAAGCTCTACCTCTCCGAGAAGACCGTCAAGAACCACATCTCCCGCCTCCTCGCCAAACTGGGCGTCCAGCGACGCGTCCAGGCGGCGGTACTGGCCTCGCAGCTGGACCCTCCGGAGCCGGGGGGGCGGGAGTCCCGGTAGGGGCCGGGCCCCGCCCGGTCCCATGAGAACACCGACTCCGACTCCGACGACACCGACTCCGACGACGCCGGGTCCGAGCGCGCCGACCCCAGGCGTCCCTCACCCACCCACCAGATCCCGCGGATCCCCCGGATCCCCCGGATCCCCCAGATACACCGGCAGTTCCCGGTGCCCGTTGCTGATCATGGAGCCCAGGGGGCGCAGGCGGTCGGGCGGGACGGCGAGGCGGAGGCCGGGGTAGCGGGTGAAGAGCTGACGGAGGAGTTCGGCGACCTCCATACGGGCCAGGGGGGCGCCCAGGCAGAAGTGGACGCCGTGGCCGAAGGCCATGTGGTCCTTGTGGGGGCGGGTGACGTCGAACGCGTCGGCGTCGGCGCCGTGCCAGTCGGGGTGGCGGTTGGCGGCACCGTAGGCGGGGAGGATGGCCTCGCCCTGTCCTATGGTCCGGCCGTCGGGGAGCGGTATGTCCCGGACGGCGAAGCGCAGGGGCAGTATCCGCAGGGCCGGGGTGAGCCTCAGGGTCTCCTCCACCACGTCCGCCCAGCCCGCCTCGCCGCTTCGGACCCGGTCGAGTTCGCCGGGGTGGGTGAGCATCGAGACGATGGCCTCGTCGATGACGTTGACCGTCGTCTCGTACCCCGCGCTGATCATCAGGATGAGGGTGTCGCGCAGCTCCAGGTCGGTGAAGGCGCTGTCGGTCTCCTCGTCGCGGGTCGAGATGAGCAGCGAGGTCATGTCGTCGCCCGGCGCACCGCGTTTGGCGGTGACGAGACCGGCGGCGAGCGCGAAGAGCCGCTCGTTGTTGGCGGCGGCCTGCTCCTGGGTGAGGGTGGTGTCGAAGATGCCGTCGACCACCTTGCGGAAGTGCAGCGTCTCCGCGTCCGGCACGCCCAGGAGATGGCTGAGCACGGTGATGGGGAGGGGGTAGGCCAGCCGTTCCCGCAGGTCGATCCGCCCGTCCCCGCAACTGTCGGTTCCATCGGCGTCGCTCCCGGCCGCCAGGTCGTCGATCAGTGCGGTGACCATGCGCGCGACGATGGGGGCGAGTTCCGCTATCCGGCGGTGACTGAACGCGGGGGCGACCATCCGGCGGAGCCTTCGGTGGTCACCGCCGTACGCGGTGAACATGTTCTTCACCGCTATCCACAGGGCCAGCGGCCAGGTGGCGGCCGTCTGTTCGTAGCGCGGCCAGTGCGCCCGGCCGTCCTTGGAGACATCGGGGCTGGTGAGCAGGTGCTTGAGCAGGGCGGGATCGGCGACCGCCCACGCGGTCACACCGAGGACGTCGACGCGGGTGGCGGACCCGGCGGCGCGGAGCGTGCGGTACTCCGCCTGCCAGCCGGTGCCGTGGGGGTCCAGGACGAGGGGAGAGTGCTGTTGCATGAGGCTCCCTGGGTCGTTGGCCGGCCCCGGGCGGGACCGGCGTGGCGGACGGACCGGAACGACTGGGAGTGACTCTGCCCATCGGCACTGCGGCGCAGCGGTCGCCTCGGCCGGTTCGGTCCGGAAAGGGACTCTTTTCGGAAACCGGAAGTGCGCATTCATGTACGAGTTCCCGTGCGGGCGCCCCTCGACGGGCGGGCCGGAACCCGGAAGCGTCTCGCGGGTCCACGCGCGTGCAGTCGGAGAGCGGCATACCGACGGGCCGCCGACCGGTTCTCGAAGCCCAGGGGCTGTCCGCCGGTCTTCACATCGCCCACGCCGGACATCTGCCTTTCGCCGACGCTTCCTTCGACCATGTGTGGATGATGGGGACCTGGAGCATCTGACCGAGAACAGCGCCGGAAAGGCGGTCCGGGAGGCCCGGCGGTACTGGTTCCGGGCGGCCGGATCACCGTCATCGAGATCGACGACGCGACGATCCCGGGGGCCGGGGGCCGAACGAAGGACACCCGTCCCCCCTGTTCCGGCACGGGGCGAGCGGCGGGCGGTCAGCCGCCGAAGGCCGCCGCGTGCTCCCGTACCCACTGGGCGAAGGTCCTGGCGGGGCGGCCGGTGACCTCGGCGACCGTGGGCAGGACCGTGCGGCCCGCGAGGGGCGGGTCGGTGCGCATGGCCAGGAAGAAGCCGATGTCGTCGTCCCCGAAGCCCTGCGCGCGCCAGCGGGCGACCATCTCGTCCGGGCTCAGCTCCACGAACCGTACGTCCCGTCCGAGCACCTCGGCGATGACGGCGACCCGCTCGGGCGCGGTCAGCGCCTCGGGCCCGGTCAGCCAGTACTCGCGGCCGTCGTGCCCGTCGCCGGTCAGCACGGCGGCGGCGACGGCCGCGATGTCGGCCTCGTGCACCATCGAACTGGGCATCCCGGCGAAGCCCTCACGGACCACGCCCTCCTCGCGCACCGCGTCGGCCCACTCCAGGGCGTTGGACATGAACTCCACCGGGGCGAGGGAGGTGACCTCCAGCGCACCGGCCGCGAGCGCCTCGTCCAGCGCGGTCCGCTCGGTGCCGCCCTTGAGGACGGTCACCTTGCGCACCCCGGCGGTGACGGCCGCGGCCACGATCTCGCGGGCATTGTCCAGCGGGGCGTAGTCGTCACCGAAGCTGATCAGATGGGCGGCGGTGACACCTTCGAACACCGCCGGGAGACTCCCGGTGACGGCGAGGTTCCCGGCGACCGGCTCCGCCCCCTCGGGCAGCGCGGCGGTCGCGGGGTTCCGGGTCAGCGCCCGCACCCGGTGCCCGGTGGCCAGCAACCGGGCGACGAGCGGACGGCCGACGTTCCCGGTGGCGCCGGTGACGAGAACGGTCATGGAGGGGCTCCTTCGGTTGACTGCGCTGTGGCCACGCGCCACGTTAGGAACCGTTGCGGTCACCTTCTGTCCGCGTCTGCGGGAGTCACGACCTCCATGGAGTTACGGAGCCACGACGTCCAGGGCATCCGCTCCATCCACCCGGGTCCGCCGCCGTCCGCCGCCGTACGCCGGGCGTGCGCCCCGGCCCGGCGCGTTGATTCACGCCCCTTCATGCCCACTCCCACACCCATCTCATGCTATCGGGTGCGTTTAGTGTGCTTGTCGCATGTTCCGAGGACATGCCGGGCAAGCACCGCTCTGCCGAGACGGATCTCTGTAGCGGATCATCTCTGAAGGGGGAAACCATGCCTGTACTGTGCCGCCCCGCGGTAGCGGTACCCGAGTACACGATCACTCATGAACAGACCTTGGGTCTGGCCCGCTCCTTGTACGCCGGGCACGAGCAACTACCGCTCGCGCTACGGCTGATCGGCAACACCGGGGTCCAGAAACGCCACATCGTGCAGCCACTGGAGCGCACGCTCAGGCATCCGGGCCTGGAGGCCCGCAACGCGACGTACGAGGCCGAGGCGAAGGCCCGCGTCCCCGAGGTGGTCGAGCGGGCCCTCAAGCACGCCGGGCTCGGACCGCGCGACATCGATCTGATCATCTACGTGTCGTGCACGGGCTTCATGATGCCCTCGATGACGGCCTGGATGATCAACACACTGGGGTTCCGGTACGACTGCCGGCAGATCCCCATCGCCCAGCTCGGCTGCGCGGCGGGCGGCGCCGCCATCAACCGGGCGCACGACTTCTGCCAGGCGCACCCCGGCTCCAACGCCCTCATCGTGGCCTGCGAGTTCTGCTCCCTGTGCTACCAGCCCACCGATCTGACGGTGGGCAACATGCTGTCCAATGGACTGTTCGGCGACGCGGTGGCCGCCGCCGTGGTCCGCGGCTCGGGCGGCACCGGCATCGAGCTGGAGGTGAACGGCTCGTATCTGGTGCCGGACAGCGAGGACTGGATCGCCTACCGGGTGCGGCCCACGGGCTTCCACTTCCAGCTCGATCGGCGGGTCCCGGGCACCATGGAGCAGCTCGCCCCGGCACTGTCCGCGCTGGCCGCCCGGCACCGGCGGGACGCCAGCGCGCAGAACTTCTATCTGATCCACGCGGGCGGGCCGCGCATCCTGGACGACCTGAGTCACTATCTCGCGGTGCCGCCGGAGATGTTCCGCTTCAGCCGGGCCACGCTGGCCGAGTACGGGAACATCGCGAGCGCGGTCGTCCTGGACGCGCTGCGCCGGCTGTTCGAGGAGGGCGGCTGCGCGCCGGGGGCGTCGGGGATGATCGCCGGGTTCGGGCCGGGCATCACCGCCGAGATCTCGATGGGCCGCTGGACCACGGACGGCCCCGAGGGCACAGCGGAGACGGGCGCCGGGTCGGGCGTCACGGCGGACACCGCGGTCGTCATCGAGGCCGCCGCGCGGACCGCCGCCACCGCCGCCGCGCGGGCGGCAGCCGCCGCCACCACCGCCGCCGTGCCGGTCGAGGCCGCCCACGCCGTGGGCGCCACCGCCCCGGCTCCCGCCGGTTCCCCGCCGGAGGTGCCCGAGCGGGTGGTCCCGGTCGCCGCGGTGCGGGTCCGCGCGCAGGCCCCGGCGCCCGCGACGGGCACCGCCTCGGTGTCCACGGAGGGCCGGTCATGACCACGGCCGCGCTCGCGGACCGGTCGACGCGTTTCCGGGCGGTACCGGATCCGACCGGCCCGGACTTCGATCCGCTGCCCGCCCGGCCGCCGCACGACAAGCCGGTCGCCCGGAGCCGCAGGCCCGAGTCCCTGCCGGTGACCTGGTGAGCGGGACCCGGGCCCCCGCCGACGCCCCGGCGAGCGGAGGGCGACGACGGCGGCGCACACGGTTCCCGGGCCGCTGTTGCTGCCGCCCGGCCGGGGCCGGACCGTGACGGTCGCCGCCCAGGAGGTGACCTTCAAGGTGACCGGCGAGCACTCCCGGGCGGCCTCCACCTTCGAGGTCGTCGTGCCGCCCGGGTTCGATGTCGGCGCCCATACCCACACCCACAGCGAGGAGTTGTTCTACGTCATCGAGGGCGAGCTGGAGGTACTGGCCTTCGAGCCGCTCGTACGGTCCCCGGACCACTGGCGGGAGTGGGAGTCGGCCGCCGGTGAGCGGGCCGTCCGGGCGGGGCCCGGCACCCTGCTGTTCGTGCCACCGGGCTGCCCGCACGCCTTCGCCAACACCGGCCGCACACCGGCCAGGGTGCTGTTCCAGGCCGCCCCGCCCCCGGCCCACGAACGGTACTTCGAGGAACTGCTGGAGATCCTCGCCACGGACGGAGAGGTCGATGACTCGGCGATCGCCGCACTGCGGCTGCGCTACGACGTCCACCAGCTGACCCCGCTGCGCTACGAGCCGCCCGAGGGCCCCGGGGAACCGGAGGGGAGGACGCGCGAGGCGCACTGAGCGCGGGCACCCGCTCCCGTGCCGTGTCCGCTCCCCCGGGCACGGCACGGGTGTTCCCCGGCGCACCGAGCGGTTAGGGTGGCCTGTGCAGCTGGTTCGCCCCGTCCGCCAGGCGGGATGCGTCGTAAGAGGGAACCCGGTGGGAATCCGGGACTGCCCCGCAGCGGTGAGCGGGAACGACCGCCGTCATACGCACTGGGCCCGGACGGGCCTGGGAAGCGACGGCCAGTAGGTGACCTGACGTCGTCAGGACGTGCCCGTGAGTCCGAAGACCTGCCACTGCCCGCGCGCGGACCTCCGTGCGCGGACTCCCGGTGACCTCGTGGGCGGGTCGGCGTACGTACCAGGCGGATGACCGTGCCGTAGCGCGCGAGGTCGGGTCCCGCCGGGTCCGTCACCCTTCGCGTCCTCGTCCCGTCTCCGGGATCTCAGGGATTCATCTCGCGAAGGAGATCTCCGTGACCACCAAGTCCGCAGCCGCGGCAGCACGGGCGACCGTGTACGGCTACCCCCGTCAGGGACCGCGCCGGGAACTGAAGAAGGCCATCGAGGGCTACTGGAAGGGCCGGGTCGGCGCCGACGAACTGCGTGCCACCGCCGCCGGGCTGCGCGGTGACAACTGGCGTCGGCTGGCGGACGCCGGCATCGCCGAGGTCCCCACCGGTGACTTCAGTTACTACGACCATGTGCTCGACACGACCGTGATGGTCGGCGCGATCCCGGCCCGGCACCGGGAGGCGGTGGCCGCCGACGCCCTGGACGGGTACTTCGCGATGGCGCGCGGCACGCAGGACGTGGCGCCGCTGGAGATGACGAAGTGGTTCGACACGAACTATCACTATCTGGTCCCCGAGCTGGGCCCGGACACCGTCTTCACCGCCGACTCCGGCAAGCAGGTCGCCGAGCTGACGGAAGCCCTCGCCCTCGGTCTGGCCGCCCGTCCGGTGCTGGTGGGCCCGGTCACCTACCTCCTGCTCGCCAAGCCCGCGCCGGGCGTGGCCGCCGACTTCGACCCGCTGACCCTGTTGGACCGGCTGCTCCCGGTGTACGCGCAGGTCCTCGCCGAGCTGCGCGCGGCGGGCGCCGAGTGGGCGCAGCTGGACGAGCCCGCTCTGGTGGCGGACCGCACCCCGGCCGAGCTGAACGCCGCCGCCCGCGCCTACCGGGATCTCGGCGCGCTCACCGACCGGCCGAAGCTGCTGGTGGCGTCGTACTTCGACCGGCTCGGCGAGGCGCTGCCGGTGCTGGCGAAGGCGCCGGTGGACGGGCTCGCCCTGGACTTCACGGAGTCCGCCGCCGCCAACCTCGACGCACTCGCCGCGGTCGGCGGGCTGCCGGGCAAGCGGCTGGTGGCCGGTGTGGTCAATGGCCGCAACATCTGGGTCAACGACCTGACGGCGTCCCTTTCCACCCTGGGCACGCTGCTCGGTCTCGCCGACCGGGTGGACGTG
Source organism: Streptomyces sp. NPDC059477 (assembly GCF_042749375.1). Taxonomy (NCBI): domain Bacteria; kingdom Bacillati; phylum Actinomycetota; class Actinomycetes; order Kitasatosporales; family Streptomycetaceae; genus Streptomyces; species Streptomyces sp. NPDC059477. The sequence continues at coordinate 37,207 of NZ_JBHYUG010000052.1, forward strand.
GCCGCGTCCTGCTCCCTCCTGCATGTGCCGCTCGACACAGCCTTGGAGCGGGACATCGAGCCGCAGGTACGGCGCTGGCTCGCGTTCGCGCGGCAGAAGACGGCGGAGATCGTCACCCTCGCCGAGGGCCTGACCCGGGGCACGGACGCCATCGCCGCACAACTGGCCGCCAACCGGGCCGATCTGGCCTCCCGTGCGGGCTCGCCGATCACCCGCGACCCGGCGGTGCGCGCCCGCGCCGCCGCCGTCACGGACACCGACGCCCGCCGCTCCCAGCCGTACCCCGAGCGCGCCGCCGCACAGCGCGCCCATCTGGGCCTGCCCCTGCTGCCGACCACGACGATCGGCTCGTTCCCGCAGACCGCCGAACTGCGCACCGCCCGCGCCGAACTGCGGGCGGGCCGGATCGACACGGCGGGCTACGAGGAGCGCATCAGGGCCGAGATCCAGGAGGTGATCGCCTTCCAGGAGAAGACCGGCCTGGACGTCCTGGTGCACGGCGAGCCCGAACGCAACGACATGGTCCAGTACTTCGCCGAGCAGCTCACCGGCTACCTCGCCACCCAGCACGGCTGGGTCCAGTCCTACGGCACCCGGTACGTCCGCCCGCCGATCCTGGCCGGGGACATCTCCCGCCCGCGGCCGATGACCGTGCGCTGGACGACGTACGCCCAGTCCCTCACCCACCGCCCGGTCAAGGGCATGCTGACCGGCCCGGTCACCATGCTGGCCTGGTCCTTCGTACGGGACGACCAGCCGCTCGGCGAGACCGCCCGGCAGGTGGCGCTGGCCCTGCGCGACGAGGTGGCCGACCTGGAGGCGGCCGGCACGTCCGTCATCCAGGTCGACGAACCCGCGCTGCGCGAGACGCTGCCGCTGCGGGCGGCCGACCGGCCGGGATACCTGGCGTGGGCGACGGAGGCGTTCCGGCTGACGACCGCCGGGGTCCGCCCGGACACCCAGGTCCACACCCATATGTGCTACGCCGAGTTCGGTGACATCGTGGGGGCCATCGACGACCTCGACGCCGATGTCATCTCCCTGGAGGCGGCCCGCTCGCACATGCAGGTGGCCCGTGAACTGGCCGCGCACGGCTATCCCCGGGAGGCCGGGCCGGGCGTGTACGACATCCACTCCCCGCGCGTGCCGGGCACCGCCGAGGCGGCGGCGCTGCTGCGCGAGGGTCTCCGGGCGATCCCGGCCGAACGGCTGTGGGTGAACCCCGACTGCGGCCTGAAGACCCGCGGCTGGCCGGAGACCCGGGCGTCGCTGGAGAACCTGGTGGCGGCGGCGCGGACGGTGAGGGGGGAGCTGGCCTGAGGCGGGGCGGGGGGAGGCAGCCGCTGCCCTCCCCCCGCGCCCGGGCCCCGCACAGCCCCCCCCCCGTGCGCCGCCCCCGCCCCCTGTCGGGGACACCCCCCCACCCCCGGGGGGGCTGTGGGGCACTGG
>NZ_JBHYUG010000052.1:38665-57174 GCF_042749375.1 Streptomyces sp. NPDC059477
GGGGGGGGGGGGGGGCCGGGGGGGGGGGGGGGGGGGGGGGGGGGGGGGGGGGGGGGGGGGGGGGGGGGGGGGGCGGGCCCCGCGCCCCCCCCCCCCCGCGCCCGGGCCCGTCACAGCCCCCGCCCCTTGCTCCGCCTCCTCCCCTGGTCGGTCACAGCCCCACATCCCGGGCTCGGATGTCGTCCAGGGACTCGCGGCGGACCAGCAGCCGGGCGTGGCCGTCCGTGACGGCGGCGACGGGCGGGCGGCCGACGAGGTTGTAGCCGGAGGCCATGGACAGGTGGTAGGCGCCGGCCACCGGGACGGCGAGGAGGTCGCCGGGGCGGATGTCCTCGGGGAGTTCGACGTCGGCGGCGAGGATGTCGCCCGCCTCGCAGTGCCGGCCGACGACGGTGACCGGGGCCGGGGCGCCGCCCGCCCGGCCGATCAGCCGGGGCGCGTACCGGACGCCGTACAGGGCGGGGCGCGGGTTGTCGCTCATGCCGCCGTCGACGGCGACGTAGGTGTGCGAGCCGGTGTGCTTGACGGAGAGCACGTGGTAGAGCGCGATGCCGGCGGGGCCCGCGATGGCCCGGCCGGGTTCGATGATCAGGCGGGGGACGGGCAGGCCGGCGGCCGTGCACGCCTCGGTGAGTTCGGTGCGGACCTTGCGGGCGAGGGAGGTGAGGTCGAGGGCGGGTTCGCCGGGGCGGTAGGCGATGCCGTGGCCGCCGCCGAGGTCAAGTTCGGGCAGGGTGATGCCGTGCTGGCGGTGCAGGCAGGCCATCAGGCCGACGAGGCGGCGGACGGCGGCGAGATAGGGCTTGACGCTGGTGATCTGGGAGCCCAGGTGGCAGTGCAGGCCGGTGAGTTCGAGCTGGGGCTGGTCGAGGATGCGGGCGATGGCGTGCTGGGCGTAGCCGTCGGAGATGGACAGCCCGAACTTCTGGTCCTCGGTGCCGGTACGGATCTTCTCGTGGCCGCCCGCCGAGATGCCGGGGACGACCCGGACCATGACCTTCTGGTGGCCGTCGGGTCCGACGGCGGCGGCGATCCGGGCGATCTCGGAGGGGCTGTCGATGACGACCCGGCCGACGCCGAGCCGTAGCGCGCTCTCCAGGTCGCGGGGTGACTTGGCGTTGCCGTGCAGCACGATCCGGTCGGCCGGGAAGCCGGTGGTGACGGCGAGTTCCAGCTCTCCGGCGGAGCAGACGTCGAGGCCCAGCCCTTCTTCTTCCGCCCAGTGGGCCATGGCCCGGCACAGGAACGCCTTGGCCGCGTAGAGGATCTCGGCGTCCGGGAAGGCGTGCCGGTAGGTGCGGCAGCGGTCGCGCACCTCGGCCTCGTCCAGTACGTAGACGGGTGTGCCGAAACGGTCGGCGACCTCGGTGAGCGCCACCCCGCCGACGGCGACCTCGCCGGGCCGGGTCTCGGTGGTGGAGCCGGGCCATACGGACAGGGCGCCGGGCGTGGGGGTAGGGGTGGGGGTGGGGGTGGAGGCCGGGGCGGCGACGGTGTCGTGGACGGTGGTCATGGATGCTTCCCCCTCGGTCGATCTCAATCGATCTCAATCGGTCTCGGTCGGTCTCAGCCGATCTCAGTCGCTCTCGGTCTCAGGCGCTCTCGGTCGGTCTCAGTCGATCCAGAACGCGAGCGCGGACACGAGCGCGGCGGCGCCGGTGAGCCTCAGGACGGCGGGCGGGCCGGAGGCGCGCCCGGCCCTGGACGGCCGGGGCGTGGTGGCCGGGGCGGGGGCCGAGAGCTGGGGGTCGACGGTGAGGGCCGTGACCCCCAGCGGTTCGGTGAGCGCGCGCAGCGCGGGTTCGGCGAGCCGGATCCACGGCTGTCCGGCGCCGAGGGTGGCCGTCAGCCGCCGCTCGGAGGTGAAGGCGACGGCCGTGCGGTCGCCCAGCGGGGTGCGGAAGAACCGGGCCGCGCACCCGGAAGGTCCCGGACGGACCGGAACGTACAGCGGTCCGGCCGGGAACCGATCGGAGGGCTCCGGGTCGTCGTCACACCGGGGGTCTGCCATGGCTGCCTCCTGGAGGCCGTGCTCGGGTCGGTCGAAGCGGTGAGCGCCCCGGAACGCGGGGAGGCGGCCGGGGCTCATCGCTGACGCTATGCCCGGGGAACGGGGGGTGAGGACGGCTCCTGACGCGATGCTGACGGGGAGGGGCGGGACGTATACGGATTGCTGACGGCGGGCGCCGTGAGGGACGGCGACACCCCACTATGAACTCCGTCTATACCCTCAACGTACAGTTCGCACATGCGTTCTCTGAGCATGAAGATGGCAAGACCGGGAAAAAGGTTCCGAGCTGCGGTGATGTGGTCCACGGCGGTGGTCGTGGCGCTCGCGGCGGCGGGCTGTGCGAAGCATGACACCACCGCGCCCAGCGGGGTCCGGGTCGACGCGGCGGCCGACGGCACGGACCGCTTCGGGACGGTCGACTGCCGGCAGGCCAAGTGCGTCGCACTCACTTTCGACGCCGGTCCGAGCGAACACTCCGCGCGGCTGCTCGACATCCTGCGGGACAAGCACGTCCCGGCGACCTTCTTCCTGCTCGGCAAGCGGCACATCGACACCTATCCCGAGCTGGTCCGGCGGATGGCCGACGAGGGCCATGAGGTCGCGAGCCACACCTGGACCCACCGCATCCTGACCGGCCTCGAACCGGACGAGATACGCGAGGAACTGACCCGCACCAACGACGCGATCGAGCGCCTCACCGGCCGCGCCCCCACCCTGATGCGCCCGCCGCAGGGCCGTACCGACGACACCGTGCACCGGATCTGCGCGGAGCTGGGCCTGTCCGAGGTGCTGTGGTCGGTGACCGCGAAGGATTACCGGACCACCGACCCGGACGTCATCCGCCAGCGGGTGCTCGCCCAGACCGAACGCGACGGGATCATCCTTTTGCACGACATCTACGACGGGACAGTACCGGCCGTACCGGGGATCATCGACGCCCTCAAGGAACGCGGGTACGTCTTCGTGACCGTGCCTCAGCTGCTCGCGCCGGGCGAGGCCGTGCCGGGCAAGGTGTACCGGTAGGACGCGGCGGCCCCGCCTCTCGGCTGCCTAGGATGCGGTGCGTGATCACGTTCCAGCTCGAACGCACGGCACCGCTCCCGATGGACGAGGCCTGGCGCCGGCTCACCGACTGGCCCCGGCACGGGGCGGCCGTCCCGCTCACCCGGGTCTCGGTGCTCACCGCGCCGCCGACCCGCGAGGGCACGGTCCTCGTGGCCCGCTCGGGCCTCGGGCCGCTCCGCTTCGACGACCGCATGGAGATCACACGCTGGCAGCCGCCCGACGCGGACACACCGGGCCGCTGCCGCCTCGACAAACGCGGCCGGGTGGTACGCGGCTGGGCGGAGATCGAGGTCCACCCCGGCCCGGGAGGCCGCACCCGCGTCCTGTGGCGCGAACAACTCGGCGTCCGCTTCCTGCCGGACCTCTTCGACCCGCTGCTGGAGCGGACGGCTCGGACGGTGTTCGGGCGGGCGGTGAACCGACTGCTCAGGATGGGCTGACACCACGTCTGACGCACGCGCGAGGCCCGCTCACCGCAGATCGAGCAGCATCACGTCATGAAGTTCCGCGCCCGACCACGGGCACGCCTCACCGACCTTCCGATATCCCCAGGCCCGATAGACGGCCGACGCCGCCGCGCTGTCCGGGTGGACGTTGAGCAACACCCGCCCGGCCTCGACGCCGTCGAGCAGTGTCTCGTGCAGGCACCGCGCGACGCCCTGCCCACGCCACGCCGGGCACACGGCGAGTTCCATGAGCCCGAAGGTACGACGCCCGTCCTCACGCCGCTGCTCTTCGGGCACGGGCTCGGTCAGTTGGTCCCACCACTTCGTGTCGGGGCCCAGCGGAAAGCCGTACGCCATGCCGACCGGCTCACCGTCCTCGACACGGACGGCCAGGGCGGCGCGGAAGGTGCCTTTGCGCGTCTGGGAGCGAAACCGGCGGAAGGCCGCCGCGACATCGTCCGGACCCTCGTGATACGGCGCCTCCGCGAACGCCTCCGCGTAGACCCGCCGAAACGCGTCCTCGGCGTGCGCGGCGGCCGGGCCGTCCATGGGTTCCACCCGGACAGCCCCTTGTTGTGTCATGTGGTGCGTCATGTGACGGCCCCTCCGACGGCCTCACGGATGCGCTCGCCGCATTCGCGGGCAGCAGCGCTGTCGGCCTTGGCCGCGGCCCCCTCGAACTCCCGGATCCTGCCCATCAGCCGCGGTGAGGAGATCCCGCCGCACACATCGAGAACGGCGCTCATCTCCGCGCACGCTTCTTCGAACTCCCCTGCGTCGAGGAGTACCTTCGCAAGTTTCACACGGTACGAAGCACTGTTGCGGGCGAGGTCGCCGCCGATGCCGCGCACCGCGGCGCGTAGGAACGGCACGGCGCGTTTGGGCTGCTCGGCCCGCACATACATATCCGCCGTGGCGTAGTCGACCTCGAACGGGCCCACGAATCGAGCCCAGTTGGGCACTTCGGCATCCTTGTCCACGCGTCCCTGGTGACTGACGGCCCGGCTCAGGGCACGGCGAGCCCCGGACAAGTCTCCCGTGTGGGTGGCCACGTTGGCATCGCGGAGTGCAATCACCAGGTGCACCGTGTGTCCGGCGCTCGCGCGCGTGGCGAGTCGGCAGGCGTTCTCGACCGCGCTCGCGGCCTCCCACGCCCGGTCTGCCTTGATCGCGAGGAGCACAAGTGTCTCCAGCACGGAGACCTGCAACAGCGGGTTGTCCACGAGTTGCGCCGCCACGAGAGCTTCCATGCAGGCGGCGCGCCCCTGATCGATACGTCCGCCGTCGTAGCCGTACCACGCCCGGTGACCGTGCAGTTCGGCGAGCATCGTCTGTAGCTCACGGCCGATGCGGCTGGTGTAAGAAGCGGCCCCGAGGGCACCCGTGATCTGGCTCTCGATACGGCTCGCCTGCGTCATGGCAGGAACGCTGCCCGCTGTGTGGTCCGTCTGGTACAGGCCGTCGAGCCTCGCACGCAGCCGGTCGATGTCTGCGGAGCCGATCCTCGGGCCCGGTCGGGCAGGAACAAGGGCGGCCACGGCGAGCGCACCGGCGTCGGCGACGAACGTCCTCCGCTTCACCTCTTCAGGGTCGCTGATCGGCGCCGAGACCGTCACACGATGTGCGGGGACATCGAACCCCATCTCGGCGAGCGGTACGCCGAACATCGCCTCCAGCACGATCTGCTGACTCGGGTGAGGGAGCGGTGGGGGCATCTCGCGCTCCCAACGGCGGAGCTGCCGCACGCTTACCGACGCGTCGACACCGAGGCGCGCGGCTTCCCGCGCGAACGCTGTCACGAAGGACGCCTGTGTGTATCCGGCGGCCTGACGTAACCGCGCCAGTCCGCTCACGCCCATGCCCGCCACGCGCTCTCCCCTCACGACCGCAGCCTTCCTCTCACGGTAGCGACTTGGCCTCCGCGCCAAACGTGAAAACGTCCGCCAAAACGTCCGGTCGTCCGTTGCCCGCTCTTCCGCCCGAGCCGATGAACTGGTCCTACGCCACTTCAGCACCCGTTGCGAGCTGCGGAGAGGACGACCCTATGCCGCCCCCGACGACTCCTTCCCCGCCGTCAGCCCTTGAGGAGAGAGCAAAAACGATGCAGGACAACCCCGCTTGGACCCGCAACCTCAACGAGCCGAAGCTGTTGAAGGGAACGCGGGCGCTCGGCTCGGGCTCCTGGGTCATCCCCGCCCCACCTAGGCGGGAGAGCCTGTTCGGACACCCGCCGCAGGCGACGCCGGGGGGTGCGGAGTGATCTGGCCGATCACACCGCCCCGTCCCCTTCTCCGTCCCCGGGTGTGTGGTGCCACCGCGCTGGTGCCCGCCGATCTCATCGCGGCCATGTTCGCGTCGATCTCCGACTCCAGTGCCCCCGGCGACGTGCGGCCGGTGCTGCGCTGTCTGCTTCAGGAGCACTCCGCGAGGCGTCACCATGACCTGGTGTGGGAGCTGGAGGATGCGATCGAGGGTGAGGTGTGGGCCCAGTGGGCTGACGGGCGGCGTCCCGATGCCTTTTTGGTCGTGCCCGACTGCAACACCCTGTCAGGCCCGACCCCGAAGGACGAGGCGTGCATCCTGTACGCCGGTCATCCGGGGTGCCACACCTGGCAGTACACCGACCCCGAACACGAAGCCATCGAGCACAGCCCGGAGTTCCAGCGGGCACTCTCCGACGTCCTCAAGGCCGTAGTCCAGCACACCCCTGAGGAGGGCACGCGGTGAACGCCGGTACCCCACCCGCCCCGGGCACCTCCCACTTGACCATCGAGACCTACCGCATCCGCCCCGACGGCCAACGCGTCGACCACACCCAGCGACGGACCTACCACCCCGGACCCGGCCCGCTCACCCTCGCCGACACCCTCCGCTGGCCCCCCTGCCGCTGCCCCCGCTGCCGCACCGGCGAGGGACCACCCGGCATTCGGTAGCTGCCCTCCTCAGGGGTGTGGATGCGACGAGGCGAAGCAGGGCCTGCGCGGGCTCACGCCACCGACCCGATCCGTCTCGCTCGTGCCGTCCCCGGCAGGTCGTGGTGGATCGGGGTGTGGGCGCCGGTCAGGGGTAGGCCCGTGCCGCCGTGGCGGGTCGCGATGATCTCTGCCGCGATGGACAGGGCCGTCTCCTCGGGGGTGCGGGCGCCCAGGTCCAGGCCGATCGGGGAGTGCAGGCGGGTCAGTTCCAGGTCGGTCACGCCGGTCGCGCGCAGGCGCTCGTTTCGGGCCAGGTGGGTGTGGCGTGAGCCCATCGCGCCGATGTAGGCGACCGGCAGCCGCAGCGCGAGCCGGAGCAGGGGTACGTCGAACTTGGCGTCGTGGGTCAGGACGCACAGCACCGTCCGGGCGTCCACCGGCGTGGACTCCAGGTAGCGGTGCGGCCAGTCGACCACGATCTCGTGGGCCTCCGGGAAGCGGGCCCGGGTGGCGAACACCGGGCGGGCGTCGCACACCGTGACCCGGTAGCCGAGGAAGACGCCGACGCGTACGAGCGCCGACGCGAAGTCGATCGCGCCGAACACGATCATCCGGGGCGGCGGCACCGACGACTCGATCAGCACGGTCAGCGGGGCGCCGCAGCGCGAGCCCAGGGCGCCGATCTCCAGGGTGCCGGTGCGGCCGGCGTCCAGGAAGGCGCGGGCCTCGGCCGCGATCGTGCGGTCCAGCTCGGGATGGGCGCCGAAGCCGCCCTCGTACCTCCCCCCGTCGCGGACCAGCAGGGCGCCGTTCATCAGTTCACGCGGGCCCGAGACGATCCGGGCCAGCGCCGCCGCCTCTCCCCGGGCGGCCGACGTGAGCGCGGTGAGCAGCACCCGCCGGGCGGGGTCCGCCGCCCGTACCGGCACGACGAGGATGTCGATGACGCCGCCGCAGGTCAGGCCGACCGCGAAGGCGTCGTCGTCGCTGTAGCCGAAGCGCTCCAGGACCGCCTCCCCGTCCTTCAGCGCCTGCCCGCACAGTTCGTAGACCGCGCCCTCCACACAGCCCCCGGAGACCGAGCCGATCGCCGTGCCGTCGGTGTCCACCGCGAGGGCGGCGCCGGGTACGCGCGGGGCGCTGCCGTCGACGGCCACCACCGTGGCGACGGCGAAGTCACGGCCCTGCTCGGCCCAGCGGCTGAGTTCTTCGGCGATGTCCAGCATGTGTCGGTCTCCTTTCACCACCGGGGATCGCGGTGAGCGTCGCTACGCCGTGCCCGTCAGATGCTCCGGGCGTACCGGGGTCCGGTTCAGCTCCAGGCCCGTCGCGGCGCGGATGGCGGCGAGGACGGCCGGGGTGGAGGACAGGGTGGGGGCCTCGCCGACGCCGCGCAGGCCGTACGGCGCGTGGTCGTCGGCGAGTTCGAGGACGTCGACCGGGATGGTCGGGGTGTCGAGGATGGTCGGGATGAGGTAGTCCGTGAAGGACGGGTTGCGGACCTTCGCGGTCGTGGGGTCGACGATGATCTCCTCCATGACCGCCACGCCCAGGCCCTGCGTGGTGCCGCCCTGGATCTGGCCGATGACGGAGAGCGGGTTGAGGGCCTTGCCGACGTCCTGGGCGCAGGCCAGTTCGACGACCTTGACCAGGCCGAGTTCGGTGTCGACCTCCACGACCGCGCGGTGGGCGGCGAAGGAGTACTGGACATGGCCGTTGCCCTGCCCGGTGTGCGGGTCGAGGGCTTCGGTGGGGCGGTGCCGCCACTCCTCCTCGACCTCCACGGCGTCGTCCGCGAGGACGTCCACCAGGTCGGCCAGGACCTCGCCGCCGTCGGTGACGACCTTGCCGCCCTCCAGGAGCAGTTCGGCGGTGGCCCAGGCGGGGTGGTAGCTGCCGAACCTGCGGCGGCCGAGGTCGAGGACCCGTTCGCGGACCAGCTCGCAGGCGTTCTTGACGGCGCCTCCGGTGACGTACGTCTGGCGGGAGGCGGAGGTCGAACCGGCGCTGCCGACCTGGGTGTCGGCGGGCTGGATGGTGACCTGGGCGACGCCGAGTTCGGTGCGGGCGATCTGGGCGTGGACGGTGATGCCGCCCTGGCCGACCTCCGCCATCGCGGTGTGCACGGTGGCGACCGGCTCACCGGCGACGACCTCCATGCGGACCCGGGCCGTGGAGTAGTCGTCGAAGCCTTCCGAGAAGCCGACGTTCTTGATGCCGACGGCGTAGCCGACGCCCCGGACGACGCCTTCGCCGTGGGTCGTGTTGGACAGGCCGCCGGGCAGCTGCCGTACGTCGGGGCCCTCGCTGGACTCCCACTGGCGCTCGGGCGGCAGCGGCATCGCCTTGACCCGGCGCAGCAGTTCGGCGACCGGCGCCGGGGAGTCGACGCGCTGGCCGGTCGGCAGGAGGGAGCCCTGTTCCATGGCGTTGCGCTGCCGCAGTTCCACCGGGTCCATGCCGAGCGCGGCGGCGAGCTTGTCCATCTGGGCCTCGTAGGCGAAGCACGCCTGGACCGCGCCGAAGCCGCGCATGGCGCCGCAGGGCGGGTTGTTGGTGTAGAGGGCGATGGCCTCGATGTCGACGTCGTCCACGACGTAGGGGCCGATGCCCAGGGAGGACGCGTTGCCGACGACGGCCGGGGAGGCGGAGGCGTACGCGCCGCCGTCCAGGACGATCCGGCACTTCACGTGGGTGAGCTTGCCGTCGTGCGTGGCGCCGTGCTCGTAGTACAGCCGGGCGGGATGGCGGTGGACATGGCCGAAGAACGACTCGAAGCGGTTGTAGACGATCTTCACGGGTTTGCCGGTGCGCAGGGCGAGGAGACAGGCGTGGATCTGCATGGACAGGTCCTCGCGTCCGCCGAAGGCGCCGCCGACCCCGGCCAGGGTCATCCGGACCTTGTCCTCGGGCAGGCCGAGGACGGGGGCGATCTGGCGCAGGTCGGAGTGGAGCCACTGGGTGGCCACGTAGAGGTCGACACCGCCGTCCTCGGCGGGCACCGCGAGCCCGGACTCGGGGCCGAGGAACGCCTGGTCCTGCATGCCGAAGGTGTACTCGCCGCGTACGACGACATCGGCCCGCGCGGCGGCCTTGGCGGCGTCGCCCCGGACGATCGGCTGGCGGTGGAGGATGTTGGGGTGCGGGACGTGGCCGAAGTGGTGGTCGGCGCGGTTCTCGTGGATGAGGATCGCGCCGGGGGCGGTGGCCGACGCCTCGTCGGTGATGACGGGGAGTTCCCGGTAGTCGACCTTGATCTTCGCGGCGGCGCGGCGGGCGGTCTCCGGGTGGTCGGCGGCGACGACGGCGACGGGTTCGCCGTGGTGGCGGACCTTGCCGTGGGCGAGGACGGGGGTGTCCTGGATCTCCAGGCCGTAGTTCTTCACATCGGTGGGCAGGTCGTCGTACGTCAGTACGGCGTACACGCCCGGGGTGGCGAGGGCCTCGGCGGTGTCGATGGAGAGGATCTCGGCGTGGGCGACGGTGGAGCGCAGGATCTGGCCCCAGAGCATGTCCTCGTGCCACATGTCGGAGGAGTAGGCGAACTCTCCGGTGACCTTGAGGGTGCCGTCCGGGCGGAGGGTGGACTCGCCGATGCCGCCCCGGGTGCGGGAGCCCTGGGTGACCTGGGTGGGGGTGCCGCTGGGGGTGGCGCCGGGGGTGCCGTTCACGGGTGTTTCGGCGGACGTCATCGCGGGCGTCATCGCAGACGTCCCCTCAGACGTCATCCCGGCCGTCGTCGCAGGCGTCGTCTCCGGCATCTCAGACCCCCTCCCGCTGCCGGGCCGCCGCCAGCCGGACGGCGTCCATGATCTTCTCGTAGCCCGTGCAGCGGCACAGGTTGCCCGAGAGTGCCTCGCGGATGTCGGCGTCGCTCGGGTCGGGGTTGCGCTCCAGCATCTCGTCGGCGGCGACCAGCAGACCGGGCGTGCAGAAACCGCACTGCACGGCGCCCGCGTCGATGAACGCCTGCTGGATCGGCGCGAGCCCCTCGCCCTCGCCGGTCTGCGAGTCGGTGCCCCTGGCCGACCACCGGCGGGCCTCGTCGAGCGAGGTGCCGGCGCGGTGGCGGGCGTGGTCGGCGAGGCCCTCGACGGTGACGATCTCGCGGCCCTGGGCCTGACCGGCGGCGACCAGACAGGAGCAGACCGGCACGCCGTCCAGACGGACCGTGCAGGAACCGCACTCGCCCTGTTCGCAGGCGTTCTTGGAGCCGGGCAGGCCGAGCCGCTCGCGCAGCACGTACAGCAGGGACTCGCCCTCCCAGACGTCGTCGGCTTCCTGGGGGCGTCCGTTGACGGTGAAGTTGACGCGCATCTACGCGGCTCCCTTCGTGGTGCGGCGGCTGCCGCGGTACGACTCCCAGGTCCAGGTCAGGGTCCGGCGGGCCATCACACCGACGGCGTGGCGGCGGTAGCTCGCGGTGCCGCGGACGTCGTCGATCGGGTTGCAGGCGGCGGCGCACAGGGTGGCGAACTGCCTGGCGACCGACGGGGGGACGATCTTCCCGTTGTCCCAGAAGCCGCCCTCCTCCAGCGCGGCGTTCAGGAACTCCTCGGCGACCTCGGCCCGGACGGGGGTGGGCGCGGCGGAGCCGATGCCGGTGCGCACGGTCCGGGTGGCGGGGTGCAGGGCGAGACCGAAGGCGCAGACGGCGATCACCATGGCGTTGCGGGTGCCGACCTTGGAGTACTGCTGCGGTCCGTCGGCCTGCTTGACGTGGACCGCGCGGATCAGTTCGTCGGGGGCGAGCGCGTTGCGCTTGACGCCGGTGTAGAAGTCGTCGATGGGGATGCGGCGGGTGCCGCGCACCGAGGCGGCCTCGACCTCGGCACCGGCGGCGAGCAGCGCCGGGTGGGCGTCACCGGCCGGGGAGGCGGTGCCGAGGTTGCCGCCGACGCCGCCGCGGTTGCGGATCTGCGGGGAGGCGACGGTGTGGGAGGCGAGCGCGAGTCCGGGCAACTCGCTCCGCAGCTCCTCCATGATCCGGGTGTACGGCACGGAGGCGCCGAGCCGCACACTGTCCTGCCCCCGCTCCCACTCGTAGAGATCGCCGATACGGGTGAGGTCCATCAGATACTCGGGCCGGCGGTGGTCGAAGTTGATCTCGACCATCACGTCGGTGCCGCCCGCGATCGGCACAGCGGTGGGGTGCTCGGCCTTCGCGGCGAGCGCCTCCTCCCAGCTGGCGGGGCGAAGGAAGTCCATGACCGGCTCTCCTCTTCGTCTGGTGGGGCATGTCGCGGACCGTACGAATTGAGCCAGATCGGGTGCGGGCGGCCCGGCTCGTCCAGGTGCGTCACGTGCTTCATCCGCTGTTCACGTGGAGTGCGGCCAGTACACAGCGTCGCGCGCCGCCGGGGTCAGTCACCGAAACCATGAAGGAGTTGGCTGGCCAGCACGGTCATCTTGTAGATTCGTATGAATAAGAGGTCATCGTTAACACCTCCGTTTCACCGGGGAAACGTGAGCCACAGCGTGGGCGGCCACGATCCTGTGACCGATCGTACTTTTCAAGACATGAACGCAACATGAAACGGCGGCGACGAGATGCGGCTGAGCGCACTGCTGGACACCGACGCGCTGGGCCTCACGCTGCTCGGCGGCGAGGACGAGCTGGACCGGACCGTGCGGGGGGTGATGACCACGGATCTGCGCGACCCGAGCCGCTATCTGAGCGGCGGCGAACTGGTCCTCACCGGGCTGGCCTGGCGCCGCGACGCGACCGACGCCGAGCCGTTCGTACGGCTGCTGGTGCGGGCCGGGGTGGCCGCGCTCGCCGCCGGGGAGGCGGAGCTGGGTGAGGTGCCGGACGATCTGATCGCGGCGTGCGCCCGGCACCGGCTGCCGCTGTTCGCGGTGCACGAGTCGGTCGCGTTCGCGACGATCACCGAGCATGTGGTGCGGCAGGTCTCCGGCGAGCGGGCCGGGGATCTCGCGGCGGTCGTGGACCGGCACCGGCGGATGATGACGTCCGGCCCGACGGGCGGCGGCCCGGACGTGGTGCTGGATCTGCTGGGCTCCGACCTGGACCTGCGGGCCTGGGTGCTGTCACCGACGGGCCGGCTGATCGCCGGTCCCAAGGAGGCCGGTGCCGCGCTCCCGGCCGAGGTGTGCGCCCGGCTCGCCACCGAGGCGCTGGCCGCGGCCCGCACCGGCCGCCGCGGCCCGCACCGCGTGCGGATCGGTACGACCACGTACTCGCTGTTCCCGGTCCATGGCGGCGGGCGTTCCCCGCAGCCCCCGCAGCCCCCGCAGCCCCCGCAGCCCCCACGGCCCCCGCAGGCCACGCAGCCGCCGCAGTCCTCGCAGCCCAGGCACCCCGCGCATCCCGCACAGCCCCCGCATCCCGCACCGCCCTCGCGGGACGTGCGGGAGAGCGTGCTGTCGGACTGGCTGCTGGCGGTCGCGGCGGACGCCGGGGACTGGCCCGGGGAACGGCTGGATCTGGTCCATGGCGTGACCCAGCTGATCGCCGTCGAGCGTGACCGCCGGGACGCGGCCCGTACGGTACGGCGGCGGCTCGCGCAGGAGGTGCTGGAGCTGGTCCAGGCCGCCGCGGCCCCCGCCGAGATCGCCGCCCGGCTGCGGGTCGCCGCGCCGGTGCTGCTGCCGGGCCTGGGCGCCGCCCCGCACTGGCAGGTGGTGGTGGCCCGCGTCGAGTGGGCGGGCACCGCCGGGGAGACCGGCCCGGTCGCGCAGGCGCTGCTGGAGGAGATCCTCGTCGACCCGCACGCCACCGGCCCCGAGCCCGCCGACCGCATCGCCGTCGCGCACACCGGGGACGAGGCCGTGGCGCTCGTCCCGCTCCCGGCCGTCTCCGCCGAGCACGACGGCTCCGAGACCGGCATCCTCGCCGAGACCCTGCTGGCATCCGTACGGGATCCCCTCACGGCCGGTCTGGCGGAGGACGGCCGCGTCACCCTCGGCGTCAGCGCGGCCGTCCACTCGGCGGAGGGCCTGCGCGGCGCCCTGGAGGAGGCCCGGCACGCCCGCCGCGTGGCCGCCGCCCGCCCCGGGCGGGTGTGCGCCGCCGGTCACCAGGAACTCGCCTCGCACGTCCTGCTGCTGCCCTTCGTCCCGGACGATGTCCGCCGCGCCTTCACCGCCCGCCTCCTGGACCCGCTGCGCGAGTACGACCACCGCCACCGCGCCGAACTGATCCCCACCCTGGAGGCCTTCCTGGCCTGCGACGGCTCCTGGACCCGCTGCGCCACCCGCCTCCACCTGCATGTCAACACCCTCCGCTACCGCGTGGGCCGTATCGAACAACTGACGGGGCGGGACCTCTCCCGCCTGGAGGACAAGCTGGACTTCTTCCTGGCGCTGCGGATGAGCTGAGCACCCGGATCCGCCCCCTCTCCGCTGAACCCCGGGTCACGTGAGCCGAAACCCCAGGCGGCCGGAAGTCCCACTACTTTGTGAAATCCTTCACCCGCCCCCTTGGCCCGGTGGTGTCACAGGTGCTGGAATGCGACCACTCAACAGCTCGATGGCGTGCTCGGGGAGGGCAATGTGGCGCATACCGCCATGTCTGGTTCCGGAATGACCGCGGACGACCCGCTACAGACGGCGGTGTGGCGCTTGCGCTCACGGGCCTGCTGGACGGACGCCGCGGAACTGCTCCGGCCGGACACCCCGGCCGCCGCGTTGCAAAGGGCATCGCTGCTGGTGGAGCGGTGTCTGTACACCGAACAGGGCTGGCCGGACGCCGAGGACGCGCTCCGCACGGCGGAGGCGCTCGCGCACAGTGACGAGGAGCGCGGCGCCGCCGCTTGTGAACGCGGGTACTTGGCCTACGCAGCCACGGCGCTCGCGGTGCGCGACCGGGCCGACGAGGCGCGGGCCGCGCTCGGGCGGGCGGCGGCGCTGATTCCGCCCGGCGCGACCGGGCGGGCCCTGCTCGACTTCCGGCGCGGGCTGCTCGCCGAGAATCTCGCGCACTCCCCGCAGTCCGCGCGGGCGGCGTACCGCCGGGCCCACGCGGGCGCCTCCGCGCACCCCGATCCGCTGCTGCTGTCGTTCACCTGGCGGCATCTGGCCGGACTCGCCCTGCGGGACGGGGAGTTGGCGGAGGCGCGGCACGGGTTCACCGAGTCGCTGCGGATCCGGGAGGAACTGGGGTACCTGGTGGGCACCGCCCCGGCCCTCGCGTCCCTGGCCGACACCGCCCCCGAGCCGGAGGCCGCCCGGCTACGGGAGGAGGCCCGCCGGCTGTTCCGACTGCTCGGCGGCGTCCCCACCTGGCTGGCGGAACGACTGGACCCACCGGCGGCCACCGCGTGAGGTGACGGACGGACGGTGGCAGGAGGACGGAGGTCACGACCGCCCCCTCCTGCCGCCGGGCGGGCACCGGAGTACGACCGGCGACCCGTCCACCACGAAGGTGTGCCGTGCCGAGCGCGGGCGATCCGGTGGCCACCGCCTCCCCCGAACGCGCCCCACACACCCACGGGCGGCAGGAGCGGGAAGGTCACGTCCGCCCCCTGCCTCCAGCCCTGCGGGCACCGGAGCGCGCCCGGCGGCCCGGACCGGCCAGCGACCCGTCCGTCACGGCGGTGACCGCCGCCGAGCGCACGGACGATCCGGCGGCCAACGCCTCGGCCACGCGCGGGCGATGCGGTGGCCACCGCCTCCTACGAACGCGCCGTACAGACCCGCGGGCGGCGGGAGCGGGGGAGGGAACGTCCGTCCCCTCCTCCAGCCCGGCGGGCACCGGAGCGCGGCCGGCGGCCCGGACCGGCCGGCGACCCGTCCACCGCGACGGTCGTCGCCGCCGCGCGCGGGCGATCCGGCGGCCAACACCTCCTCCGAACGCGCCGCACACGCCCGCGGGCGGCAGGAGTGAGGGAAGTCGCGTCCGCCCGCGCTACCCGCCCGCCCGGAAATGCTCCGCGATGAGTAAATGGACCGAGTCCAGGTCGCCGGCGATCAGGGCGTCCAGGAGGGCGGCGTGGTGGGCCGCGTCGGCCATCAGGTCGGTGCGGGTGCGGGGGAACTGGCCGCCGGGGCGGGGGACCTGCGTACGGCGGTGGAGGTCCTCGGCGATCTTCACGAGCTGTTCATTGCCGGACAGGCCGAGCAGGGCGCCGTGGAAGGCGCGGTCGGCCTCGGCGTAGGAGGCGGCGCAGCCGGAGGCCGCCGCGCGGATGCTGGCCTCGGCGGCGGGGCGCAGGTCGGCCCAGGTGTCGGCGGGGACCGTGCGGGCCAGCCGCATCAGCACCGGCACCTCGATCAGGGCCCGCACCTCGGCCAGTTCACCCAGTTCGCGGGCGTCGCGCTGGACCACCCGGAAGCCGCGGTTGGGGATGACCTCGACGGCGCCTTCCTGGGCGAGCTGCTGCATGGCCTCGCGCACGGGCGTCGCGGAGACGCCGAACCGCTCACCGAGGGCGGGCGCCGAGTAGACCTCGCCGGGCCGCAGCTCACCGGCGAGCAGGGCGGTGCGCAGGGCGTCGAGGACCTGGCCGCGCACGGACGAGCGCTGGACGACCGGGCGGGGCGGCGGGATCGGCGTCTCGCTGTGCGTGTGCTCGCCGCGCGCGGCTGCGGAGCCGGGCCCGCCCTCGCCTACCCTGTGATCCTCGCCCCGTGCCTGCTGCGGCACCCGGACCCCCGGTGCGGCGGCGGCCCGCGGTGGTGTTCCGGCCCCGGCGGTGCCCTGCACACCCTGCTTCACGGGTCCTCCTCCGGGCTTGTCAGTGCTTGGGGTCATTACGGCGGGTTGTTACTCGTCCGTCAAGCACCATAGGCCCAGATCCGGGCAGTTCAAATTTCGAACAAGGAAGGTAAGGTAAGGCTTACCTGTAGTCGCTCGGGAATCGGTGGTCAGGCATGCCCCTCCCCTCGTCGCCCGTCGCGGAGTCCTTCGCCCGCCTCGCCGAGGTCTATCCATGGCTCACGATCAGCGAGCTGACCGGCGCCGACCCGACGCCCGAGGGCGAGGGCTGGGTCACCGCCGCCGCGCTCGCCGGGAACGGGGCCGCGCTGGACACCTTCCTGGCGTGGGACGACGCCCAGATCCGCCGCGACTACGGCGAACCGGGCCGTCCGGACGTCGTCGCCAGCTTCGGCCTGCACCGCTACGCGTGGACGGCCTGTCTGCTGATCACCGTCCCCTGGTTCCTGCACCGCCGGGTGCCGCGCTTTCCCGTGACCCACGTCTCGTACGACCGGGAGCGCGACCGGATGGCCGTCCGCCCCTCCGCTTTCGCCTGTCTGCCCGGTGATCCGGCCGCCGCGCTGCCCGGCGCCCGGGTGGTCGCGGACGAGGAGGCGCTGAGGGACGAGGTGCGCGAGGCGGTCGCCGAGCATCTGGGCCCGGTGTTCGCCGCGTTCGGGCCGCGCATGCGACGGCGCGGGCGGGCCCTGTGGGGCATGGCGACCGACGAGGTCGTCGAGGGCCTCTGGTACATCGCCGGGCTGCTGGAGGAGAAGGACCGGGCCACCCGCGAACTGGACCTGCTGCTGCCGGGGACCGTGAAGCCGTACGCCGGCTCCGCCGCCTTCCGTACGCTGACCGGTCCGGGCGGCGAGGAGCTGCCGACCCGGGACCGGGTGACCTGCTGCATGTACTACACGCTGCGCCCGGACGACGTCTGCGCCACCTGCCCGCGCGCCTGCGATGCCGAACGGGTCGTCAAACTGATGACGGAGGCCACCGGTTGAGGCACCCCGGGTGCGCGAGGGGCGCACGGGCCCGCTAGGATCCAGCGCGAACAGGACCCCCGTACGGTCTCGGGATTTTCACAGCTTCCTCACCCGCCGCAGGAAGTTCCCCTCGAACCACACGTACGGGTAGTCTTATTCGAACTCAACTCCCGCCCCTCAAGCGGCAGTTCGAGCAGAACGCCGCCCTGGGCAACCCTCTTTGCCTTCCTTGGCGGCCTCTTGCCCCGAAACCCTCTGAGGGCCGGTGGAATTGGGCCACTATGGCGGGCGTTACGCCCTATCCCAATGCGAGGGACCCCCAGAATGAGACTGACCGACATATCGCTGAACTGGCTCCTTCCGGGCGCCGTGCTGCTCCTGGGCATGCTGGCGGCGATTGCGGTGCTGGCGCGCGGGAAGCAGTCCGCGGGAAAGAGCGCCAAGGCGGACGACTCATGGGAGCGCGCTGAGGAACGCCGCAGGCGCAAGGAGGCCCTGTACGGCACCTTCTCCTATGTCCTGCTGTTCTGCTGCGCCGCGGTGGCCGCCGCGCTCTCCTTCCACGGCCTGGTCGGCTTCGGCGAGCAGAACCTCGGCCTGTCCAACGGCTGGCAGTACCTCGTGCCGTTCGGCCTGGACGGGGCGGCGATGTTCTGCTCCGTGCTCGCGGTGCGCGAGGCCAGCCACGGCGACGCCGCTCTCGGCTCCCGCATCCTCGTGTGGACGTTCGCGTTCGCCGCGGCCTGGTTCAACTGGGTGCACGCGCCCCGGGGCCTCGGTCACGCGGGTGCGCCGCACTTCTTCGCGGGCATGTCCCTCTCCGCCGCGGTGCTCTTCGACCGCGCGCTGAAGCAGACCCGCCGGGCCGCCCTGCGCGAGCAGGGTCTGGTGCCCAGGCCGCTGCCGCAGATCCGGATCGTCCGCTGGCTGCGCGCCCCCCGCGAGACCTACGGCGCCTGGTCGCTGATGCTCCTGGAGAACGTGCGCAGTCTGGACGAGGCGGTCGAGGAGGTCCGCGAGGACAAGAAGGCCAAGGAGCAGGAGCGGATGCGCCGCCGGGACGCCGAGCGCCGCGAGCGCGCTCAGCTGAAGGCGATCAGCCGCGGACACGGGGGAAACGGCGGCCGACGCGCACGCCAGGCCGAGCTGTCGCCCGGCGAGCAGGGCGCCGACCGAGTCACCGCGGAGCCTGCCATATCGACCCCGGAGCAGCTGCCCCCCGTACCCCAGCGTCCCTCCCTCCAGCCCGTCCGTACCGGGTCTGATCCGATCAAAGTAGATCTGACGGCGGAGGACGACACCATGGCGCTGCCGCGTCTGGACTCCCTGGAGCGCAAGCTCAAGGATCTGGAGCAGCAGTTCGGCTAGCAGCCGCACAGGTACACGCGGCAACGACGGGGCGGGGCGCGACCGGAGACGGTT
>NZ_JBHYUG010000052.1:57184-58268 GCF_042749375.1 Streptomyces sp. NPDC059477
TGCCTTGGTTTGGTTGGGCGGTGTTTGTTGTCGAGCCCGCGGCTGGGCCGGGCCCGGGGGGGGGGGGGGCCGCCGCGTAGGGGACCCCCCCCCCCCCGCCCCGTTCCCGTGTACCGCGTTCCCGTGTACTACGTGCTCGTGTACTACGTGCCTGTGTACTACGCCGCTTCCGCGCCCAGTTCGAACCACACCGACTTGCCCACGCCGTGCGACCGTACGCCCCACGCGTCCGCGAGGGACTCCACCAGGGCGAGGCCCCGGCCGTTCGTCCCCTCGTGCGGGACCGGGGCGCGGGGCCGGGGCCGCTGGGCCACGAAGTCCCGTACCTCCACCCGCACGCCGTGCGGGCTCACCTCGGCCGTCAGCACCGCGTCCCGGTCGGTGTGCACCAGCGCGTTGGTGACCAGCTCACTCGTCAGCAACTCGGCTATCTGCGACTGTTCGGACCGCTCCCAGGTCCGCAGCAGCTCCCGCACCGCCCGGCGGGCCTCGGGCACCGCCCGTAGATCCGCCCGTCCCAGCCGGCGCAGCAGCCGTGGCCGCTGTCCCTCCTCCGGAGCCCCTGCCCCCGTCGGATGCGCCGAGCCGGACCCGACGGCCGTGGGAACGCCCCCGCGTGCTTGCCTCTTCATGACCCCCGCCCGCGTGCCGATCTCGGTTCCCCTCCTGCTCGAACACGTTCACGAGGATCCTTGCCCAATGGGTCACGGGGCACTCATTGCCCGTCGCCGAGCCCGGGATGTTCGGCCATCCTCACGGGACGGGAACGGTGTCCGGACGGATGGCGGACAACCCGTGTTCGGCATTCGGACCGCAGGAGTTCAGCCGGTCGGCCGGTTCGGGACCGTGCATCGGGGCGTGCGGGAGGTGAAGAGGGGGCGGGCCGTTTCGGACACCCCGATTTCGGGGGTCCCACGGCACATCGTCGCGTGCACGTGAATCTGGCTGGAAATACCCGGGTGTTCCTACCATCGGCATGGCGACGGGGGGGGGCCCCCGCCGCCCCCCGGGGGGCGGCGGGGCCCCGGTGGGAGAGGCCGACACCCCCCCCGGGGGCCCGGGCGCGGCCGGGGGGGGGTGAGGC
>NZ_JBHYUG010000053.1:0-33617 GCF_042749375.1 Streptomyces sp. NPDC059477
CCAGCTGGTGACGCTGGGGGGTCGGGCCGGGGCCGTCGTGATGCACATGGACGGCTCGCTGGAGGTGCCGACGGCCACCTCGGTCCGCGCGGTCCCGGTGAAGCTGCTGTTCGACAACCGCATCGTCATCAACAACCACCTCAAGCGCGCCCGCGGCGGGAAGATCTCCTTCACGCACCTCATCGGGTTCGCGATGGTGCAGGCCATCAAGGCCATGCCGGCGATGAACTGGTCGTACCAGATCAAGGACGGCAAGCCGACCCTGGTCAAGCCGGTGCACATCAACCTCGGTCTCGCCATCGACCTGGTCAAGCCGAACGGCGACCGCCAGCTGGTCGTCGCGGCGATCAAGAAGGCCGAGTCGCTGAACTTCTTCGAGTTCTGGCAGGCCTACGAGGACATCGTCCGCCGCGCCCGCGACAACAAGCTGACGATGGACGACTTCACCGGCGTCACCGTCTCGCTGACCAACCCCGGCGGCCTCGGCACGGTCCACTCGGTGCCCCGGCTGATGCCGAACCAGTCGGTCATCCTGGGCGTCGGCTCCATGGACTACCCGGCGGAGTTCCAGGGCACCTCCCAGGACACCCTGAACAAGCTCGGCATCTCGAAGGTCATGACGCTCACGTCGACCTACGACCACCGGGTGATCCAGGGCGCCGCGTCCGGCGAGTTCCTGCGGATCGTCGCGAATCTGCTCCTCGGCGACAGCGGCTTCTACGACGAGATCTTCGAGGCGCTGCGCATCCCCTACGAGCCGGTCCGCTGGCTCAAGGACATCGACGCCAGCCACGACGACGACGTCACCAAGGCCGCCCGGGTCTTCGAGCTGATCCACTCCTACCGGGTGCGCGGCCACGTCATGGCCGACACCGACCCGCTGGAGTACCGCCAGCGCAAGCACCCCGACCTCGACATCACCGAGCACGGGCTGACCCTGTGGGACCTGGAGCGCGAGTTCGCCGTCGGCGGCTTCTCGGGCAAGTCCCTGATGAAGCTGCGCGAGATCCTCGGCGTGCTGCGCGACTCGTACTGCCGCACCACCGGCATCGAGTTCATGCACATCCAGGACCCCAAGCAGCGCAAGTGGATCCAGGACCGGGTCGAGCGCGGCCACAGCAAGCCGGAGCGCGAGGAGCAGCTGCGCATCCTGCGCCGGCTCAACGCGGCGGAAGCCTTCGAGACCTTCCTCCAGACGAAGTACGTCGGGCAGAAGCGGTTCTCCCTGGAGGGCGGCGAGTCCGTCATCCCGCTGCTCGACGCGGTCCTCGACTCGGCCGCCGAGTCGCGCCTGGACGAGGTCGTCATCGGCATGGCCCACCGCGGCCGGCTCAATGTGCTCGCCAACATCGTCGGCAAGTCGTACGCGCAGATCTTCCGTGAGTTCGAGGGCAACCTCGACCCGAAGTCGATGCACGGCTCCGGCGATGTGAAGTACCACCTGGGCGCCGAGGGCACCTTCACGGGCCTGGACGGCGAGCAGATCAAGGTCTCGCTGGCCGCCAACCCCTCGCACCTGGAGGCGGTCGACCCGATCCTGGAGGGCATCGCCCGCGCCAAGCAGGACATCATCAACAAGGGCGGTACGGACTTCACGGTCCTGCCGGTGGCGATCCACGGCGACGCGGCCTTCGCGGGCCAGGGCGTGGTGGCCGAGACCCTCAACATGTCGCAGCTGCGCGGCTACCGCACCGGCGGCACGGTCCACGTCGTCATCAACAACCAGGTCGGTTTCACCGCCGCCCCCGAGTCCTCCCGCTCGTCGATGTACGCGACGGACGTGGCCCGGATGATCGAGGCGCCGATCTTCCACGTCAACGGCGACGACCCCGAGGCCGTCGTCCGGGTCGCCCGGCTGGCCTTCGAGTTCCGCCAGGCGTTCAACAAGGACGTGGTGATCGACCTCATCTGCTACCGCCGCCGCGGGCACAACGAGTCGGACAACCCGGCCTTCACCCAGCCGCTGATGTACGACCTGATCGACAAGAAGCGCTCGGTGCGCAAGCTCTACACCGAGTCCCTGATCGGTCGCGGCGACATCACCCTGGAAGAGGCCGAGCAGGCGCTCCAGGACTACCAGGGCCAGCTGGAGAAGGTCTTCACCGAGGTCCGCGAGGCCACCTCGCAGCCGACGCAGGTGCAGACGCCGGACCCGCAGGCCGAGTTCCCGGTCCAGGTGTCCACGGCCGTCTCCGCCGAGATCGTCAAGCGGATCGCCGAGTCGCAGGTCAACATCCCCGACCACATCACCGTCCACCCGCGGCTGCTGCCGCAGCTCCAGCGCCGGGCGGCGATGGTCGAGGACGGCACCATCGACTGGGGCATGGGCGAGACCCTCGCCATCGGCTCGCTGCTCCTGGACGGTGTGCCGGTGCGGCTGGCCGGCCAGGACTCCCAGCGCGGTACGTTCGGCCAGCGCCACGCGGTGATCATCGACCGTGAGACGGGCGCCGAGCACACCCCGCTCCAGTACCTCTCCGAGGACCAGGCGCGGCTGAACGTCTACAACTCGCTGCTCTCCGAGTACGCGGCCATGGGCTTCGAGTACGGCTACTCGCTGGCCCGCCCGGACGCGCTGGTGATGTGGGAGGCGCAGTTCGGCGACTTCGTCAACGGCGCGCAGACGGTCGTGGACGAGTTCATCTCGTCGGCCGAGCAGAAGTGGGCGCAGACCAGCGGTGTCGTCCTGCTGCTGCCGCACGGCTACGAGGGCCAGGGCCCCGACCACTCCTCGGCCCGCCCGGAGCGGTTCCTCCAGCTGTGCGCGCAGAACAACATGACGGTCGCGATGCCCACGCTCCCGTCGAACTACTTCCATCTGCTGCGCTGGCAGTCGCACAACCCGCACCACAAGCCGCTGGTCGTCTTCACCCCGAAGTCGATGCTCCGGCTGAAGGCGGCGGCGTCGAAGGCGGAGGAGTTCACCACCGGCGCCTTCCGCCCGGTCATCGGCGACGACCGTGTCGATCCGGCGGCCGTGAAGAAGGTCGTCTTCTGCGCGGGCAAGTTCTTCTACGACCTGGACGCCGAGCGCCGCAAGCGGGGCGTGAGCGACACGGCGATCATCCGCATCGAGCGCCTGTACCCGCTGCCGGGTGCGGAACTCCAGGCGGAGATCAAGAAGTACCCCAACGCCGAGAAGTACCTGTGGGCCCAGGAGGAGCCGGCGAACCAGGGGGCGTGGCCGTTCATCGCGCTCAACCTGATCGACCACCTGGACCTGGCGGTCGGCGCCGATGTCCCGCACGACGAGCGGCTGCGGCGCATCTCGCGCCCGCACGGCTCGTCCCCGGCGGTCGGCTCCGCCAAGCGCCACCAGGCCGAGCAGGAGCAGCTGGTGCGCGAGGTGTTCGAGGCGTGAGCCACGCGTAGAAGTACCGAGCGACAGGGCCCGGCCCCGGAGGGAGATCTCCGGGGCCGGGCCCTTCGGCTGGGCCGGGGGGGCGGCTCAGATCACCTGCGGCTCGAAGTCCCAGTACGGGCGCCGCCCGGCGAGCATGTGCCGCACCTGGCTGTGCTCCGCGAAGTAGGTCTCCGTCAGCCCCTGTACCGCCTGCTCGCGCACGGCCTCGGCCTGTGCCCGCTCC
Source organism: Streptomyces sp. NPDC059477 (assembly GCF_042749375.1). Taxonomy (NCBI): domain Bacteria; kingdom Bacillati; phylum Actinomycetota; class Actinomycetes; order Kitasatosporales; family Streptomycetaceae; genus Streptomyces; species Streptomyces sp. NPDC059477. The sequence continues at coordinate 3,588 of NZ_JBHYUG010000053.1, forward strand.
CCGGCGGTGTCGAGGTCCTGGGCCAGTCCGGCCGCGAGGTTGAGGGTAAGGACATGGGCGGGGCCGACCACCGTACGGGCACGGGCCAGGGCGTCCTGGCTCAGGGCCACCGCCCGCTCCAGCTCCCCGGTGTGCGACAGCGCGGTGGCGTGGTTCATGGCACAGCCGATGGACCAGACGTGGGAGGTGCTCAGCGCCCGCTCCATCCCGGCCCGGGCCCGTTCCGCCCGGATCAGGGCGGCCCCGTACTCGCCCTGGTCGCCCTGGACGAGGGCGCAGTTGTCCAGCGTCCCCACCACGTACGGATGGCCGGCGCCGAGCAGGGCGACATAGCTCGCGTGGGTCGTCTCGATGAGGTCGCGGGCCTCCTCCAGCTCGCCGATCTCGCGCAGCAGCATGGCGTAGTCGGAGCCCAGCATCAGGATCTCCGGGTGGTCGGGGCCGTGCCGGCGCAGCATCCGCTCGTGGGCCTCGCGCATCAGCGACCGGGACCGCAGGGTCGCGCCCTCGCGGCGCAGGCACAGCGCGAGGTTGTGCTGGGCCAGCAGGGTCTGGCCGTGGTTGCGGCCGTAGACCTCGGTGCGGCGGCGGAAGTTCAGCTCCTGGATGTCGAGGGCCTCGCCGTAGCGGCCGAGCAGGCGCAGGGTCCAGGCGGTGCCGAGGGCGGCGTCGAGGGTCGCCGGGTCGCGTCCGCCGCTCAGCGCGATCCATGCCTCCAGCACCTCCCGGTGCAGGACCAGGGACTCCTCGTAGCGGCCCAGCAGGCGGAGCGCGATGGCGAGGTTGCTGCGGATGTCGAGGGTGCGCGGCACCTCGCGGTCGCCGAGGACGGTGGTGGCCTGTTCCAGGGCCTCCTCGTACAGGGCCCGGGCCTGTTCGTAGCGGCCCAGGGTCATCAGGGTGCCGCCGAGGCCGTTCTTGGCGCGCAGTTCCTGGACGGGGCTGTGGTCGGGGCTGGCGACGATCCGTTCCAGGACGGCCCGGCCGGTGCGTTCGGCCTCGGTGTACCGGCCGAGGCGGCGCTCCATGTTGGCGAGCTGGTGGACGGCCCTGAGCACCGAGGGGTCGGTGGGGCCGGAGGCGGTGGTCCAGGATCTGACGGCGGCCTCGCTGAGCCGGCGGCCCTCCTCGTACTCGCCGCGCACCCGCAGGTATTCGATGCAGTTCAGGACGAGCACGCGGACGTCGAGGTCGGTGGAGTCGAGCGCGCCGGTGGGTTCCAGATGCGGGATCACCTCGGCGTAGCGCGGCCAGTGCAGACGGTCGCCGGGGCGGCGCGGGTCGGCGGCGACCAGGACCCGGCGGGCGGTCTCGGCGGCCTGCCGGGCCTCCTCCGGGCCCAGGTGGTTGCGGGCGAAGCGGTGGAAGAGGCGGTGCATGCGCAGGGTGCCGACGGTCTGGGTGTCCATCGGGCCCTGCTCGTACTCCAGGCTCATCGAGGCGGCCTCGGACAGCACCCGCAGGGCGGTGTTCCAGCTGCTGGGCTCGGTGACCAGGGAGACGAGGTGGCCGGGCAGATCGCCGGGGCGGGCCGACTGCACCAGGCCGAGCGGGATCACGTCGGGGGAGAAGAAGGCGAACAGGGAGAGCAGGTCGTAGGCGTTGGGGTGGCGGTCGCGCAGGGAGTTGACGGTCTGTGCCCAGGCGGCGCGGAACTCCTTGCGGTACTCGTCGGAGGAGACCACGGGCACGGCGTGCGGGTCGCCGTCGCGCAGGGTGGTGATGTAGTTCTCGATGTCGGCGGTGGGGTTCAGCTCCACCCAGGCGGCGGTCTGGTCCATCAGCAGCGGGGAGTCCTCGACGACGGCGGCCAGCCGGTCGGCCTGTCCGGGGCTGAGCCGGGCGCTGCGCCGGCAGGCGAAGTCGACCGACTCCTCGCGCTCGAAGGGCGGCACCTCGATCTCCTGGTCCACCCAGCGGTGCCACTGTCTGCGCAGCGTGGTGACCAGGATGTGCCCGGTGGACGCGTCGGGGAGCAGGGTCTCCACGTCCTTGGGGTCGTCGGCGCCGTCGAGGACGACCAGCCAGCGGGTGCGTTCGCCCAGGGCGCGTTTGGCGGCCTCGATCCGGCGGGGCAGCGCGTCCCCGGTGTCCGCCTCGACGCCCAGCCGGTCGGCGAGGCGCGCGAAGTCGTCGCGGGCGCGGGTCCGTACGGTGGCGCGGACCCACCAGACGATGTCGTACTCGCCCTTGTAGCGGTGCACGTACTCGGTGGCCGTCTGGGTCTTGCCGATGCCGCCGGGGCCGCGCAGGGCGATACGGGTGCCCTCGCCGCCCTCGGTGAACGCGCGGTGCATGGTCTCCAGGACGCGTTCACGGCCCGTGAAGTCGCGCAGGTGGCGGGGGGCGTTGTGGAAGGCGGGGGCGTCGTCGGGGAAGCGGGGGCCGCGCATCCGGTCGAGGGTGACGGGGCCGCCGGTGGGCGGGGTGACGCCCAGTGCTTCGAGCAGTACGGCGGCGGCGCGGTCGGCGTCCAGGCCGCGCAGCTGGACCACGCGGCCGAGCCGCTCGGCGGCCTCCGGGAAGCTGGTGGCGGTCAGGGAGGCGGCGGTGATCCGGGGGCCGTAGGCAGGCATCACCCGGTCCAGTACGGAGGCCCAGGCCAGTCGGCGGGTGTCGTCGAAGCGGAGGAACCAGTCGTCGATGAGGAGCAGGACCAGGCCGGGTTTCTCCAGCAGCTCGGTCAGCCGCTCGGGTGCGGGTGCCGTGCGCAGGGGGTCCCAGCGCACCGACTCCGCCACCACGTGGGCGTGCGCCAGCCGGTGCTCGATCCACGTCGCCCAGGACCAGGACTGTCCCGCGTAGACGACCGTGACACGCTGTGGGGACGGAGAGGACATGCGGAGGGTCTCCTTCCGGCGTGGCCGAGCGCCGCGCCGCGCTGAGTCAACTCCACGTTAGACCAGACTGGTTGACGATACGGAGAGCTGCTCGCCGATCCTGCGCGCCGCGTGCCGGATGATGTGCTCCAGGTCGGCACAGTGCACACTCGGGTGGCGGAAGTGGCCGGTGGGAGGGGCGTAGCGGTGGGCGTAGGTGCCGCCGCCGCAGACCCGCACCACGGGGCAGCTGCGGCAGACGTCGCCGAGGGCGTCGAGTCCGGCGCGCAGGGCGGCGATCCGGGGGTGGCGCAGGGCCTCGTCGAAGGAGTGCCGGAAGACGTCGAGGCCGGTGACGGGGGCGCCCTCGAAGGCCGCCTTGAGGGAGTCGACGCGTTCGAGGGTGCCGTCCGTCTCGACGACGACGGCGGTGATCGGGGACAGTCCGATCGCGTCGGTCCGCGAGGCGCCGCCGAGCAGCAGCGCCACGATCTCGCTGAACAGCCGCACCCGGGGACGCGCTTGGCCCGGGTCGTCCCACCACAGGTCGAAGACGGCGGCCAGCCACTCGCCGTACGGGGCCGGGGCGGGCCGGTGCCGGCCGGGCGGGCGGCTGCCCCAGTGGAGGTGCGGCAGCAGGAAGTCCAGCGAGGGCGGCCCGAGACCGCACAGCGTGCGGTACACCTCCGCCGGGTCGGTGGCCGGGTCGACGGTGCACAGGATCCCGGCGTACGCGTCCGGCCGCCGCCCGGCGAGCAGCAGCGCGGCGCGCTGTGCGGCGGCCCAGGACGAGCGGCCCGCGTGATCGACGCGACGCGCGTTGAGGGCGGCGGTGCCGCCATCGAGGCTGAGGCCGATGTGGATCCCCGCGTCGGCGAGCCGGTCGAGGGCGCCGGGGGTGAGCAGCGTCCCGTTGGTCTGCACGGTGGCCGTCACGACCGTCCCCGCCGGCACGGCGTCCCGCACGGCGTCGGCGTATCCGACGACCGGTCCGGGCCCGGTCAGCAGCGGCTCCCCGCCGTGCAGATCGACCCGCACGGCCCGGATCCGGTGCGCCGCCACATGCTCACCGATCCGCGCGGCGGTACGCCGTACGACGTCGTCCCCCACCCTTACGGGCCGCTCCCGCCAGCTCTGGTCGGGCCCGGTGTAGATGTAGCAGTAGGTGCAGGCCAGATTGCACCGGCTGTGCACCTTGAGCACGAACTGCCGGAACCCGTCCCCGCTCACGAACGCCCCCCGGGCCGCGGCGGCGGCTGCGGCTGCGGAGGCGGCGGCTGCGGAGGCGGCGGATCCGGCGAGTCCCGGAAGTAGGCGAAGTCGGGCTCGCCCGTGTTCTCCCGCGCCCGCAGTTCGGCCAGCACCTCGGCGATGACGGGATGCGCACAGCCCACCGGCCGCTCGAAAGCGGGCAGCGCGGTGTCCCGGCCCCCGTCGGACTCCGTCATCCCACACCCCCGCCGTCCCCGGCCAACTCCCGGACCCCGCCCATCACCGGACCGCCCGCACCCACCCCGGCCCTCACACCCCACCTCCGCAATCCCACGCCCCGGTCACCGGCGGTCGCCGGGTCCGCGCCGCTTCCCGGTCCGCCCAACGCCTCAGGTGCTCCGGCAACTCCCGCGCCCGTCCGGGCCTGGCGGTACCCGCCGGCCAACGCTCCGGGTGGGCGGGCAACACCCGCGCCCGTCTCGGCCCGGCTACACCCGCCGACCAACACCCCGAGTGGGCCGGCAACACCCGCGCCCATCGCGGCCCGGCCGCACCCGCCGACCAACACCCCGAGCAGTCCCGCAACACCCGCACCCGTCCTGACCACCAGCGGCAGACCCGTACCCGAGCCCCGGCCCGGCGACTCCCGCCCTGGACCCCGGCCCCCACAGCGGCCGGCCCCAGCGGCACTCCCCCGACGCCGACCTTCACACCCCACCTCCGGGATCCCACACGCCGGGCGTCTCCGCCGCGCGACGCCCGGGGAAGTCCGGCAGCACCCGCGCCCACCTCGACCGCACCCGTCCGCCATGGGCAGACCCGCACCCCGACCCCGGCCCCACAGCAGCCGGCCCCACCGGCACTCCCCCGACGCCGACCGTCACGCCCCACCTCCGGGATCCCACACGCCGGACCCGGACCACCCCGGCCGCGTCCGCCGCCTGGCGCCCTGGGCGACCCGCTGGATTCCGTGTCCGGGGCACGCCGACCGCAGCCGCCGCCCCGGTGCTCGACCGGCGCCCGCGAGCCGGTCGGCCCGCCACCCGCGTACGCCGCCCGGCAACGCCCCTCCCCGCACTCGCCCCGCTCCCCGGCAACGGTCGACGCGCCCGGCACCACCCCGCTCGCCGAAGCCCCCTCACCCCACACCCCAGCCGTCCCATTCCACCGAGTCCAGCAGGTCGCGGGCGTCGGTCGCCTCCTGGGAGTCCGTCAGGCCCGCGGCCCTGTAGAGGCGCAGGGCCGTGCGGTACTCCGCTGCCGCTCGGGCGGGGGCGGCGGCCCGGGTCAGGGCGGTGGCGCGTTCGACGCGTATCCGGGCCTCGGCCGCCGGGAGGGACAGGTCCCGGTAGAGTTCCGCGGCCCGCAGCAGGTGTTCGGGGACGTCCTCCAGGTCGGAGCGGGCGCCGGTGCGCTCGGCGAGGCGGCGGGCGGCGTCGGCGCGCAGCCGCCAGGCGCGGGCGGCGAGGAGGCCGTCGTCGCTCTCGCGGGCGGCCGTGCCGAGTATCCAGTCGGCCTCGTGGAGGTCGGACAGCCCGCCCCGGTCCCGGAACCGCCGGACCAGCGCCTCGCCCAGTTCGACGCGGTGCCCGGGGAGTTCGGGATCGTGGGCCTGGGACTCGTCGACGGCCATGCGCAGCACCCGTATGGCGTCGTTCCACTCCCGGGCCGTGCCCAGGGCCAGTCCGAGGCGGTGCAGCAGGGCGGGCCGGGCCGGGTCGTCGAGCGGGAGCGCTCCGGCGGCCTGCCACCAGGACCAGACGGCGGACTCCAGGTCCTGGGGCGCGCGGGTGAGCCCGTGGGTCGTCAGATAGGCGCCGCCGAGCCGGTCGAAGCACAGCGAGCGCAGGGTGTCGTCCCCGGCGGCGTGGTCGAGTGCCTGCTGGAGGACGTCCACGACGCTGCGCCGGACGCCGGGGTCGGTGCGGGCGGGCCCGGTCAGTTCGAGGGCCTCGGCGGTGTCCAGGCAGACCCGGGCCAGTTCGGGCGCCGCCGTGCCCTCGGCGGCCAGCAGGGGCAGCGCGTCGCGGAAGGCCGCCTCGGCGGCCTCGGCGGTACGGAAGGCGAGGTCCCGCAGCTCGGCGGAGTCGCCCGCGCGGGCGTCGGTGTGCCGGGCCAGCGCGAGCAGGGCGCGGGCCTCGAAGAGCCGGGCGCCGGGCCGCTCGTCGTGCAGCCGGTGCTGGGTCGCCAGGCCCGCCGCGACCGTGAACCACCGGGCCGCCCGCTCCTGCGGATCACCCTCGTCCGGCCCGAGCGCCGCGCGTCCGTACCGGGCGATCAGCGAGGCCGCCGACAGCGCCGCGCCGGCCCGCAGGGCGAGGCCCCGGTCGGCGAGCGCGGGTTCCGTGCCCGGCGGCAGGTCCGCCAGCCGCCGCAGCACTCGTTCGTAGGCCAGCAGGGCGAGGCGTGCCGGGGCCGCGCCGGGTTCCCCCAGGTCACGGGCGAGGCCGGCGGGGACTCCGGCGGCGGCCCGCCCCGAGGTCTCCAGGTCGGCGGCGATCAGCAGCAGGATCTGCGCCTCCGTGAGCAGCCCGGCGGTGTCACTCTCGGAGGGCTCGGGCAGCGCCTCGTACGCCTCGCGCAGATTGTCGGCCGCGCCCGCCGCCCGCCAGCGGGCCAGCAGCGCCTCGGCGAGCCGGCCGCGCAGGGCCCGCCGGTCGTCCGCGCGCCGCTCCGCGTCCAGCGCCCGGCGCAGCAGCCCGATGCCCTCGTCGAGGTCGCGGGCGGTGCCCTGCCCGGCGTACCGGCCGAGCAGGGCGTGGGCGCGGGCGGCGAGTTCGCCGGGGCCGGTGCCGGGGGACGCGGTGGGGGCCCGGCCGTAGCGGGCGAGGACCTGGGAGGAGATCCGGGCGAAGGCGCGCAGCAACTGACCGTCGGTGCCGTCCTCGGCGCCGCCCGGCGCTCCGGCGGCGCCGGAGAGGTAGGCGGCGGCGAGCGCGGGGAAGTTCCGCGCGGAGCGCCCGTACTGCCGCTCCACGTACTGCGAGCTGTGCTTCAGCACCAACTGGGCCTCGCCGCCCGGCAGATGCCTCAGCAGTTCCTCGCGGACGCCGCCGATGAACTCGTATCCGCCGTCCGTGACGCCGTCGCTGCGGCGCAGCAGTCCGCCGAGCAGCACCTCCGCCATCGCGTCGGGGCCGCTGGCGGGCAGCATCGCGCGCTGCACGACCTGCATGACGGGCAGTGCGAGCGGCACGGTGGCGAGGTACTCGGCCAGCCGTCGGGCGTCCTGGGAGGCGGTGCGGCGAAAGGCCCGTACCCGCGTGCGGGCGTCGACGTCGTGGGTGGCGCGCGGGCGCCGGGTGGCCGGCGGGTGGTCGGGGCGGACCCAGGCGGCGGAGGCGGTCAGGCGCTGGGCGGTGGCGTCGCAGACCAGGCGCACCCAGTTGCCCAGGGAGGCCGGGCGCAGCGCGAGCACCGGGACGGGCAGGGCGCCGGCGGGCCGTGGCCCGGCCCGCTCGGAGCGGAACTCCAGTCCGGCGGCGGGGCCTTCGCGGCGCAGCAGTTCGCCGGAGAAGGCGGGCAGATGGGTGGTGCGCCACATGCGCTGGGGCAGCGGCTGGAGGACGGCGAGCGGGGCGCAGGAGGCCCAGGCGTGTAATTGGCGCTGCATCCGGCCGCCGCGCCACAGGGGTCCGGCGCAGTCGCTGAGCACCAGGGTGAGCCGGCGTCCGCCGGGGTCGCGCAGCAGGCCGGGGCCCGAGGTGGGCGCGGCCGGGTCGGGCGAGGTGCTGACCCGTACGTCGTGCCCCGCACCCTCGTGCAGATAGTGGACGCGGACCTCGCTGAAGGCCCCGGCGCGTTCGCAGACCTGGCGCAGTTCGCTGAGGGTGTCCCGCCAGACGACGGTGGAGGAGGAGACGTCCATGACGAGTTGCAGCCGGGCCTCGCGGCGGCGCGCGGGGGACGGTACGGGGATCACGATCCCGGTGTCCGCGGCCCGCTCGGCGGTGGCCTCCTCGTCCACCCGCCCGTGGCCGGGCCCGCCGGGGGGCCGGCCGGGCGGCCGGTAGCGGCCGAGGGGACGCAACGCGCGTTGCAGGGCGAGCGGATCGGGCAGTACGGAGGCGGTGGGCACCCGTGCGGAGACGACGGCTGCGGCCGAGTGCGCGCCCGGTCCGGCGCCGGGGGCCGCCGCGGGGGGCGGGCCGTCCGGTGGGCGGCGGTCCGCGCCGGGGGGCCCGGCGGGGACGGCGAGGGACGCCTCGGGGGGTGTGGCGGGCGGGGCTCCGGACGGCCCCGGCGGGGCGGGTACGGAGGGGTCGGCGGGGGTGTCGGGCAAGGGGGCGCTGGTCGCCGTACCGGGAAGGTGGCGGGCGAGCCAGAGCGCGTCCGCGAGTTCCTCGGCGTCCGGAGCGAGCCCGGCCTCGTGCAGCCGGCGGGCGAGCGACTCCAGGGAGGCGGCGACGGTCATGGCCCGGTTACCGCGGCCCGGCGTCGAAGGAGCCCATCAGGAGCCGGGCGAGTTCGGCGCGGCGCGGGCTGCCCGGCGGGGCGACCCGCTGGGTGAGGAAGATGGCGTTGAGCAACTGGTCCGTGGGGCGCGGCGCCCCGCCCCGGTCGGCGGTGAACATCTCCACCAGGTCCTGGTGCTCGGCGTCGGCGCCGTCGCCGAAGTGGGCCTGCACCATCGCGGCGAGGCGCTGGCCGCGCGGCGGGTCGAGGTGCAGGTGGATGCAGCGGCGCATCAGCGGGGCCGGGAACTCGCGCTCGCCGTTGCTGGTCATCACGATCACCGGGAAGGCGTGACAGCGCACCCGCCCGCCGGTGACCGGCACCCGCCGGCCGTCGTCGGTGAGGACCCGCACGGTCCGCTGCCCGGCCCGGTCGGCGATGCGCTCCAGGGCGGGGATGACGAACTCGCCCTCCTCCATCACGTTCAGCAGGTCGTTGGGGAGGTCGATGTCGCTCTTGTCCAGCTCGTCGATGAGCAGCACGCGGGGGCGTTTCATGGGCAGCAGCGCGGTGCCGAGGGGGCCGAGGCGCACGTAGTGGGCGACGGAGGGCTCGGGGGTGGGGTCCGTGGGCTCGGTGGGGGTGGTGGGGCCGCCCGCGTGTGCCGTGTCCGCCGTGCCGGAGGTCCCAGCAGCCCCGGTGGTCCCACCGGCCCGGGCAGTCCCACCAGCCCCGGTGGGCCGGGCGAGCCGGGCGGGCCAGGCGGCGGGCTGCGCCTGGGCGTCCTGGAGGCGCCCGATGGCGTCGTACTCGTACAGCCCGGACCGCAGTTCGGTGCGGCTGACGATGGGCCATTGCAGCACCCGGCCGAGGTCGAGTTCATGGGCCAGGGCGTGGGCCAGGGTGCTCTTGCCCGCGCCGGGGTCGCCGGTGACCAGCAGGGGGCGCCGCAGGAAGAGGGCCGCGTTGATGAGGTCGATGGCCCGCTGCTCCTGGACCGGCAGCGGCGGGCGGTCGCCCAGGCGCCGGGAGGAGGCGCTGTCGAGGGGCGGCACCTCGTAGACGTCGTCCAGGGGTTCGCCGTCGAAGCGGCGCCAGCGCGGGGGCTCCGGCAGCGACTCGATCCGCTCGCGCGCCGGGACGCCCTCACCGCGGTAGACGGGCCACTCGCTCATGGTTCGCTCCTCGTCCTCGACGCTCGATGGAACGGCACGGCACGGCCGACGAGGGCGAGCGGCGCCCACAACGGGCCCCTGAAAACGTACCCATCCACACCCCCCGCACGACAGATTTTCGGACAGGGACGTCCCGGTGCCGCCGGGAAACCGGCGTGCGGCACGGAACACTCCAGGGGAAATCCGGTGAGCTTCATGGGGCGTCGAACACCCCTTCCTCCGCGGGTAGCGGGCGCCGGGGGTCGTCGTAGAGCACGGCGACGCTGTCGGCCCAGTGCCGTCCGTTGCCCTTGCTGATGTGCTCTCTGATACGGCGGAGCCGCTCGGGGAGTTCAGCCGGGTGCGTCACGTCGGCGAGGAATCCGAGGGTGGAGCGGTGCAGTTCGTCGCAGCCGGGCCCGCACGACGGGCCCGTGTGTTCACCGTGGTGCCACAGGGCGACACCGTGTCCGGCGTCCAGCGCCCGGCGCATCGCATGCTGCCCGGCCCCGGTCCCGGCCCGCCGGCACTGCACGGGGATCTCGCCCGGGTCGAGGTCGTCGAAGTGGCGGGCGTGCGGCCCGCCGCCGTCGAAGACGGTGTTGCGCGCGGTGAGCCGCCGGCCGGCGAGCATGCCGTACCAGCGCCGCTCCCAGGATTCGGCCGGAACTCCCCGGCGCCCGATGTCGCGAATCACCACAGAACGGCGCACACCGAGCAGTTGCTGGCGCGCGGTGTCCCACAGGGGCGCGGAGTCGTAGATCTGCCATTCATGGACGGGGGTGTCGAAGTGCCGTAGATCCAGGGCGACTTCGAGGGGCGCGGGCAGCTCGGGCGTGTCGACCGCCTTGAAGGCGTCGGCGAGCGGGCGGGCGATCACCGACCGCAGCCGGATCAGTTCGACGCCGGGTCCGGTGGTGTCGCCGTCGCGCGGTACGTCGCTGTCCTCGCCGCCGTCGTCCACGCGCAGTGTCCAGTAGACCCGGGAGACGTCGTCGTCCAGCGGCTCCAGCTCCAGCAGGACGACGGGACGCTCGGGGTACGGCGGTACGGTCCCGGTCCGGGCGGGGAGCAGCCCGTCGGGCAGGGTGGCGTCGCGCACGTTGGTGTGCAGGGAGGGCGGCACCCAGGCCAGCCGCTCCTCGATCCAGTCGCCGAGCCGCCGCACCGGCACGGGGTCGGCGGGCGCGGGGTCGAAGGGCTCGGGGTCGTGGGGCGCGGGGTCGTGGGCCTCCAGGAACAGTTGCACGAGCCGCAGATAGCGCAGGAAGACGTACGCCCCCTGCGGCTGGTCCCCCTCGTAGAGCTGGCCGTGGCCGTCGCGCCAGGTGACGGGGAGATGGGGCCGGCCGGGGGGATCGTCGCCGCGGGCCCGGCGGACCAGCAGGGTGACGGTGTGCGGGGCGTCGGGGGGCGCGACCTCGGCGAGCAGCGCGAGCGCCTGCCGGCGGTCGACCGGGGACCAGGCGTCGCCCTCCCGCCCGGCGGCGCCGCCCGGCAGTTCCAGCTGGCGGCTGACCCAGTTGTGCATCTCCTTGCGCCGGCCGTGGTGCCAGACGTCGTGCGCGGCCATGATCCGGGGGTAGTGGTCCTCGAAGCGGCGCATCAGGGACACGGCGAGGGACAGCCCGCCGGTCTGCTCGGCGCGGCGGCTCTTGATGACGGCGACGACCGCGCCGGTGGCCGAATCCAGGACGGGGCCGCCGGAGACGCCTTCGGGGAAGAGGTTGCTGGGGCCCAGCCGCAGCCCGTAGGGCCCGTCCTGGGAGCTGACGGTCGCCTGCCCGTACCAGGCGGAGGCGGCGCCGCCCTCGGCGGGCCGGTAGCCGTACACCGTCCGGTCCTCGCCCAGCGGATGGTCGGAGCGGTCGCTGAGCCAGACGCACTCGTGGCGCACGGCGGGGTCGGTGAGCCTGACCAGCGCCAGATCCTGCTCGACGGGCAGCACGGTCCATTCGTCGGGCTCGGCCCCGATGTCGCCCTCGTACAGACAGGCCTCCAGCCGGGCGGCGACGGGCCGTCCGTCGTGCAGGCCGGGCCCCCGCACCCGGAACTCGTCCCCGCCCGCCTCCCCCACCCGGCCGAGCAGCACATGCGCGCAGGTCAGCACCCAGCCCGGCGCGACGAGGAAGCCGCTCCCCCACATCTCATCGGCGCCGGGCCGCGCCGAGTGGAAATGCACCGTGGCGTTCTCGATGAGGGTCCTGAGCCGGGGGTCTTGCCTGTCAGGCATCCGCGGAGGGGGTGGAGGTTGAGGTGGGGGCGGATCCGGTGGCTGGTCCGGCGATGGCCCAGGTGCCGGGCCTCGCGGTGGACCCGGGGCCGGATTCGGTGGCCGGCCCGGCGGCGGAGGCGGTTGCCGTCCCGGCGCTGGGCCTGGTGACCGACCCGGCGGACGCTGTTACCGACCCGCCGCTGGGCCTGGTGGCCGACCCGGCGGCGAACGCTGTCGCTGCCCCGGCGATGGACCAAGTACCGGATCCGGTGGGGGACCCCGTGCCGAAATCAGTCGCCGGCCCGGCGCTGGAACCGGCGCCTGGTCCCGCGACGGACGTGGTGGCTGGTCCGGCGATCGACCAGCTGCCGGACCCGGGGGATCCCGCACCGGATTCGGCGGTGGCTCCCGTGCCGGATGCGGTGACTGGTCCGGCGGCGCCTGCGGTGGCTGGCCCGGAGATGGACCCCGTACCGGACCCGAGAAGGGTCTCCGTACCGGATCCGCCGGTGGACCCGGTACCGGAAGCGTCGGTGGACCTCGTACCGGAAGCGTCGGTGGACCTCGTACCGAACCCCAGAGGGGACCCCGTGCCGGGTCCGGCGGTGGGCCCGGTGGAGGCGTGCGGGGCGGCGGGTCCGGTGGAGGGCTCGGCGGACGGGGCGGCGCCTTCGGCGGAAGGCCCGGTCGAAGGCGCGGTCGAAGGGTCGGCGGTAGGCCCCGTCGAAGGGGCGGCGGAAGGCCCGGTGGAAGGGGCGGCGGCGGAGCGCGCGCGGCGCTCGTCGAGCTTCCACACCAGGCTGACCTGGAGGGATGCCTTGGCCTCCCCGTCCGCGAGTACGGCGACGGCCTTGCCCGGCTTCGCCACGATCTCCACGCCGAAGGTGATGGTCGCCTCGTCCGGCCGCGCCGAGCGCGCCGCGTCCAGCACCGACTGGCCGACGCCCTGGATCAGCTCGCCCAGCTGTTCCAGTTTGGCCACGGCGGCGCGGCCCACCCCGATGTCGCGGTCGTCCGACCCGTATCCGCCGGGTTTCGCCGGTCCTCTCGTCGGTGTGACCCGGGCCAGTACCGTCTGGCCTCCGGGCAGCGTGATCTCGCGCAGCGTTTCGTCCATGGCTCCCCCGCCCTGTGCGGCTCCGCTCGCCCCGGCCCGACGCTCGTCCGGCCACGGGCTTTCGAACTGCGTCGAGGCTAGCCCTCCGCACGGTTGCGCAGGCAGACCGGTAACCGGCCAAGTGGCGCATATTCTGAAGGCATGTACTTCACCGACCGAGGCATCGAAGAACTGGAGAAGCGGCGCGGCGAGGAGGAGTTCACCTTCGAGTGGCTCGCCGAGCAGTTGCGTACGTTCGTGGATCTCAACCCGGACTTCGAGGTGCCCGTGGAGCGGCTGGCGACATGGCTGGCGCGGTTGGACGACGAGGAGGACGAGTAGGCGAGCGGGGAAGCAGGGGGCAGGGGAGGGTCGGTCGGCGCCGGGAGGTGCCGGGTGTTTCGGTCGCGGGCGTCCGTATCGGGGCGCCCGCTGTGATGTGGGTGGGGCGGGCCGCTCACGGAGGCGGGGCCGGTCGCCGGACCGAGCCGGTCGCGAGGACGGCGTCAGTCGCGGGGCCGCGTCAGGTCGTACGCGAGGCCCAGCGTGCCGTGGGCCAGCAGAAGGGCGCCCGCGGTGAGCCAGCCGGGGCTGCGGCGGCGTAGGGCCCAGACGGCGAGGGGGAGGCCGGCGGCGATCTGGGCGAGGGCGAGGATTCGGGCCTCGGGGCGGCCGGACCAGGGCAGATACGGGCCCAGGCGGCTGTCCTCGATGGCCTCCAGTTCCGTACGGGCCGTCTCGCGCAGGGTGGAGCGATCGATCCGCCGCACGCCGGACCGGTCCCGGAGCGCCGCGTGCAGGGCGGCGGTGGCGGTGCCGGGGGCGAGACCGGCGGGGAGGTCGACGCCCACGCGGGAGAGCACCGCCAGCAGACCGAGCAGCCGGGCGCGGGCGTCGGCCGCGGGGTCCGGCTCGGCCAGCCGGTCGAGGGACTGCGCGTCCAGTACGGGGTCCAGGCCCAGGCGCGCGGCGAAGGTGCGCATGGCCTCGTCCTCACCGGCCGGGGTGCCGTCGGCGAGCCAGACGTAGCCGACGGGCCGGCGGAAGCCGGAGGCGAGGGCGTAACCGGCGCGGTCCCGGTCCCACCAGAGCGCGAGTACGGACCAGGGGGCGCCGACGCCCAGCGCGGTGGCCCAGCCGGTGGCCACCCGGTCGACGGGTTCGCCGTCATCGGCCCAGGGCCTGCCTTCGGGGACCAGCACGCTCCACTCCTCGCCCGCGGAGATGAGCAGCATCGGCTCGGGCAGGAGATGGGCCACGGGGGCGACGGAGTCGGCCGGGGCGCGGCAGAGCAGCAGGGCGCCGGGGGCGGCGGTGCCGGGGCGTGGGCCCGGCGTCAGGTCATCCGACGGCATGGTTCACACGCTAGGGCAATTTGTCCGATTAGGCGGGATCGACGGGACGCAACGGCCGACCACCGACCGCTTACCTCTGACCACTAACCACTGAGCTGACCACTAACCACTGAGCGCCGACTACTGACCGCCCCCCTCGGTCACCGACCGTCGGCTACTCACAGTCACCGGAACGGGTGCATTCGGCGGCGCACATCCGCGACTGTCTTGACTTTCCGGTTCCGCGATATATCGTGTTTCTCGGAAGACGCGATATGGCGCGTGTCGGCCGGTCGGGCCGGTGCCGGTTGGGCCGGTGCCGGTCGGCCTGCTGCTGGTCGGGGTGTTGTGTCTGTCGGGTTGTTGTCTGTCGGGAGGTCTGCACCATGTCCGAGTGGTCCGTCGCGGAGCCGAGGAAGCTCACCTTCGACGAGCCCGTGAGCGAGCTCCAGGTACGCATAGTCAACGGAACGGTGAACGTGGTGGGGACCGACGAGAGTTCCCCCCGCCTGGAGATCTCCGAGATCGAGGGCCCGCCCCTGATGGTCACCCAGCAGGACGGCACCCTCACGGTGGCTTACGAGGACCTGCCCTGGAAGGGCTTCCTGAAGTGGCTCGACCGCAAGGGCTGGCGGCGCAGCGCGGTCGTCTCCCTGGCGGTGCCGGTGCGCACCCGCGTCGAGGTGGGCGTGGTGAGCGCCAACGCCATGCTGTCGGGGGTCGAGGGCCGCGCCGAGGTGAAGGGCATCTCCGGGGACACCACGCTGGTCGGCCTCGCGGGCCCGGTGCGCGCCGACACGGTCTCGGGAAGCCTGGACGCCCAGGCGCTCAGCGGCGACCTGCGCTTCAACTCGGTGTCGGGGGACCTCACGGTCGTCGAGGCGGGTTCGTCGGTGAAGGCGGAGTCGGTGAGCGGCTCGATGATCGTCGACCTGGACCCGGCGGGCCGCCCGACGGACATCAACCTCACCAGCGTCTCCGGCGAGATCGCCATCCGGCTCCCGCACCCGGCCGACGCCGAGGTGGAGGCCAACACGGCGAGCGGCCATGTCTCCAACGCCTTCGAGGATCTGCGGGTGGGCGGCCAGTGGGGCGCCAAGCGGATCACCGGACGGCTCGGCGCGGGCAACGGCCGGCTGAAGGCCACGACGGTCTCCGGCTCCATCGCCCTGCTGCGCCGCCCGGCGGCGGAGGAGGAGCCGTGGCACCTGGACCCGCAGGACGCGGTGATCGTCCCGGAGGAACCGCGGGCACCGGAGCGACAACGGCCGGAGCCGCGGCGGACGGAGAACACGGGGAACGCTGGGAACGCTGGGAACGCGACAAACACAGACGCCGGAACCACGGCGGACCGGACACCGGAAGCCACACCGGAATCCACACCGGCGGCCACATCGGAATCCGCGCCGGAATCCACATCGGAACAGCCGTCGGGGGAAACATCGGGGGACCGTCCGAGGGAGAATGCCGCTTCCGGCCCGGACACCGGCGACAGCGCCGGTCCGACGGACGGCACGACTGACAAGAAGGTGCTCTGACATGCCCCCCGTCTTCGCACATGGCCGGCTCCGCCTCTATCTGCTGAAGCTGCTCGACGAGGCCCCGCGCCATGGCTACGAGGTGATCCGCCTCCTGGAGGAGCGGTTCCAGGGGCTGTACGCGCCGTCGGCGGGCACGGTCTATCCGCGACTGGCCAAGCTGGAGGCCGAGGGCCTGGTCACCCACACCACCGAGGGCGGCCGGAAGGTGTACGCCATCACGGACGCGGGCCGCGCCGAACTGGCCGACCGCAGTGGTGAACTCGCCGATCTGGAGCTGGAGATCCGGGATTCGGTGGTGGAGCTGGCCGCCGAGATCCGGGCCGACGTGCGCGGCGCGGCGGGGGATCTGCGCCGCGAGATGCAGGCGGCGGCGAGCGAGGCCCGGCGCACAGCGGGCGGCGACGACGGCGGTCCGGGACCCGGCGATCTCGGGGAGCACATCGGGGACTTCGCGGAGAAGGAGGCGTGGCGCGCGGCCAAGGAGGAGATGCGGCGCGTCAAGCAGGAGTGGAAGGAGCAGGCGCGACGCGCCAAGGACGAGAGCAGGCGGGCCCGCGAGGAGGCCCAGCGGGCCAGGCGCCAGGCCAAGGAGGCCCAGGACCGGGCGCGTGCGCAGGCGTCGGAGGAGGTCCAGCGCATCGCCCGCCGGGTGCAGGAGCAGGTCCAGGACCACTTCACCCGGGGCGACTGGCCGACGGGCGTCCGCGAGGGGATCACGGAACTGGCGAAGGAGTTCGGGGACTTCGGAAAGGACTTCGGCAAGGACCTGGGCCGCGACTTCGGCTTCGGCCGGGGCACCGGAAAGCCGTCCTCGCGTACGGAGCCGGAGTACGAGCCGGCGTACGAGAAGGCGCCGGAGGACATCCCCGTCGACTATGAGCCGTCCTGGGCCCATGAGTCACCGTCCGGCGACCCGGCCCGCGACCTCGACCGTCTGCTGGACCGCTTCCGCGACGACATCCGCGACACGGCCCGCGACCACGGGGTGACCGGGGACCAGCTCCGCGACGCCCTCCGCCATCTGTCAACGGCGGCGGCCCACATCGGGGCGCTGCTGCGGGAGCCGAAGGAGTAGGGGGCAGGGTGCTCGGGGGAGTCGGCTTCCCCACTCCCCACTCCCCCTGATGCACCCCCATTGACGCACCCCCCGATGGAAAGCCACCAACCACCCCGGAGCCCCTCACCCCGGAGCCCCTCACCCGCCTCCCCTCGGGTCGGGAACCCCTCACCCCGCCTTCGCCACACCCCCACCCCCGTCCCCGAGCACCCGGACCACCGACTCATAGGTCACCCCATGGTCGGCGAGGACCTCGGAGACGACACCGCGCCCGCTCGTCAGGGCGAGCAGGATGTGCTCGTCGCCGATCCCGCGTTCGCGGCGGGCGAGGGCGATGTGGAGGGACTGTTCAAGGACGTCCTTGGCGGCACGACTGAAGGAGCGGTGGCCGCGCCACCAGCTCTTGTCCTGGCGGTCACCGGACATCGCGCCGACGCCGTGCACCTCCTCGACACGGGAGACGATCTCGGTGACATCGATGCCGAGCCCGGCGAGGGCGTCGGCCTCGGCCTTGGACAGCCCGGCCCGGCGGCGGGCGTCGGTGAGGGCCGCCTTGATGGCGTCGCCGCCGCCGCGGAGTCCGAGGGCGGCGAGCGCGAAGGAACCCTTGCCGCCGGGCCCGGTGGCAAGGGCCAGCAGGAGATGCTCGGTCTCGACCGTGCCGGAGCCCGACCGCTCGGCCTCGTCGACCGCGCCCGTGACGACCTCGCGGGCGTCCTTGGTGAACCGTTCGAACATCATCGCCTCCCATACTTCTTGTGCACGGCCTGCCTGCTGACCCCGAGTTCCGCGGCGATCTCCTGCCACGACCACCCTTGATTGCGCGCACTGCGCACCTGCACCGCCTCCAACTGCTCCAGCAGCCGGCGCAGCGCGGCGACGGCCCGCAACCCGACCCGCGGGTCGCGGTCACCGGCGCGTTGAGCGAGATCCGTTGCTTCGGTCATGATGTCAACCTACATTGACACACTTCGAACGTCAACCACAGTTGACAGGAAGGGCGTACGAAAGGCGGGCGGGCGCATATCCGAGCCCCCACCCGCCTTTGCGATCAACCAACCACCGGCATTACCGATGCCCCAGCACGATCTTCCCGAACAGCCCGCCGGACTCCATCCGCTCGAACCCTTCCCGCGCCCGGTCCAGCGGCAGCACCTGATCGATGACGGGCCGGACCCCCGTGGCGGCACAGAAGGAGAGCAGGTCCTCAAGCTCGTCCTTGGTGCCCATGGTGGAACCGACGATCTTCAGCTCCAGGAAGAACACCCGGGTGAGTTCGGCGTGCGAGGGCCGGTCGCCGCTGGTGGCACCGGAGATGACGAGGGTGCCGCCGGGCCGCAGGGACTTGATGGAGTGCGACCAGGTGGCGGCGCCGACGGTCTCGATCACGGCGTCGACGCGCTGCGACAGCCGCGCCCCCGGCTCGACCGCTTCGACGGCACCGAGCTCCAGGGCCCGCTTGCGCTTGGCCTCGTCGCGGCTGGTGGCGAAGATCCGCAGCCCGGCGGCCTTGCCGAGCACGATGGCGGCGGTGGCGACCCCTCCTCCGGCGCCCTGGACGAGGACGGAGTCACCGGGCCGTACACCGGCGTTGGTGAAGAGCATCCGGTAGGCGGTGAGCCAGGCGGTGGGGAGACAGGCGGCCTCCTCGAAGGAGAGTTCCCGGGGCTTGGGGAGCACGTTCCAGGCCGGTACGGCGACTTGTTCGGCGAAGGTGCCCTGGTAGCGCTCGGTGAGGATGGAGCGGGGCTCCTTGGGGCCGACGCCGTGCCCGGTCTGGCCGATGACGGAGTGCACGACGACCTCGTTGCCGTCCTGGTCGACCCCGGCCGCGTCGCAGCCGAGGATCATCGGCAGCCGGTCCTCCGGGAGACCGACGCCGCGCAGGGACCAGAGGTCGTGATGGTTGAGGGAGGCGGCCCTGACATCGACGACGGTCCAGCCGGGAGGGACCTCGGGGGCGGGCCGCTCCCCCAGTTCAAGTCCGTCGAGCGGTCGGTCACGGTCGATACGGGCGGCGTAGACAGCGAACATGCCGCCGACGATAGGTCGCCCACCCACCCCAAGGAACAAGCACACCCTGTGACGCATCCCCCCTTGCCAACAATCAGGCAGAGGAACAACGCCCACGCTTCTAGGGGCGCGGGGAACTGCGCGACCAGCCACCCCCCACCCGCACCACCCCCACCACCCCGTCACCCCCCACCCCCTGGGCCGACGCCCCCCGTCAAACAAACCCGCACGGGTGGGCGGGTGGGCAAAGAAAAAGGCCCCGCCCAACCGGACGGGGCCCCAAACACCAGGTCAAGCCAGCGCTAGCGCACCGCTACCGTCGCGCAACCCCATCCGCCCGAGCCGCCGCGGCCACCGCCGAGGTGACCGCAGGAGCAACCCGCTCATCGAACGGAGAAGGGATCACATAAGCCGCCGACAGATCGTCACCGACGACCCCCGCGAGGGCCTCCGCCGCCGCCAGCTTCATCCCCTCCGTGATCCGGGAGGCCCGCACCTGGAGCGCCCCCGCGAAGATCCCGGGGAAGGCGAGCACGTTGTTGATCTGGTTCGGGAAGTCGGAGCGCCCGGTGGCGACGACCGCCGCGTACTTGTGCGCGACGTCGGGGTGCACCTCGGGGTCCGGGTTGGCCATGGCGAACACGAACGAGCCCGGCGCCATGGAGGCGACCGCCGCCTCCGGCACCGTACCGCCGGAGACGCCGATGAAGACGTCGGCGCCCGCGAGCGCCCCCTCCAGCGACCCGCTCAGGCCGCCCTTGTTGGTGAAGGACGCAAGCTCCCGCTTGACCGGCGTGAGGTCGTCCCGGTCGGCCGAGACGACACCGCGGCGGTCGGTCACCGCCACGTCCCCGATCCCGGCGTCGATGAGGATCCTGGCGATGGCGACCCCGGCCGCACCGGCGCCGGAGATCACCGCCCGCAGTTCCCCGAGCGCCTTCCCGCTCAGCCGCGCAGCGTTCCGCAGCGCCGCCAGCGTCACGACCGCCGTACCGTGCTGGTCGTCATGGAAGACGGGGATGTCGAGCCGCTCCTGGAGCTTGCGCTCGATCTCGAAGCACCGCGGCGCCGAGATGTCCTCCAGGTTCACGCCGCCGAAGGACGGCGCGAGCCGCACCACGGTCTCCACGATCTCGTCCACGTCCGTGCAGGCCAGCGCGATCGGAACCGCGTCGACACCGCCGAACTGCTTGAACAGGATCGCCTTGCCCTCCATCACCGGGAGGGACGCCTCGGGACCGATGTCCCCGAGGCCGAGCACGGCCGTGCCGTCGGTGACGACGGCGACGACCGAGGACTTCCAGGTGTAGTCGTTGACCAGGTCCGGCTGCTCGGCGATCGCGCTGCACACTTTCGCGACGCCGGGTGTGTATGCGAGGGACAGGTCGTCCTTGTCGCGCACCGGCACGGTGGCCTGCACGGCCATCTTGCCGCCGCGGTGCAGCGCGAACGCCGGATCGATGGAATCGAGCGAGCCGAGGGGCGCCCCGGCTTCGCGATCCATGTCCGTGCCGGCGCCGCGAGGATTGACGATCTCCGCTGCCACGTTGTCTGACCCCTTAGATGTTCAGGTTGAGGGTGGCCGCCTCTGGTCCAAGAGGCGGGCGGGACCGTGCACGACCTGTGGATGCTGTGATGCCTACGGGCGTGCACGACGGGCACGCCGCACACGCGCCCTGTGCCCCGGATGAGGGGTGTAAAGAACCTTCATACCTGACGACCGGCGTCGCGGACGAGTCCATAACGCGAAGGTCACACGCATCACGCGAAGATCACGGGCCACCGGCCGGCACCCCGGCACCCGCACGGCGACACATCCGCGAATATCGCAAATATCGCGACAGGGGCAGACGAAATCCTCGCCGAACGCGCATTCGTCGGCAAACAGGCCGCACCAACCGCCCCCACGACAGACCCGACCGAAGATCTTCCGGTCAGAAGTGTCGATTCCTGAAGAAGGTCCGGCCGTGATGTACCGGAGTGGTGCGGTTCGGGGGTGGCCCGTTATCCGATTTTGACATGACTGCCCCCCTGCACGCCTCCGTCCGAATGGCAAGATGCCGTCATCACACAGGGTCGCGACACTCGAAGACGTGTGTTGATCCGGCCCCGTCGGCAACTCTCTCCACTCTCTCCACCCGCCGGAGGAATCCACCATGACCGCAAGCACCATCCGTCGTACGACCGCCACCCGCTCGCGGCTGGCCGCGGTCGGCTCGATCGCGGTCGCAGGCGCCCTGCTGCTCACCGGCTGCGGTGACCAGACGGGAAGTGACGGCGGTTCGGACACCTCCGACGCCCCCTCCACGGCAGCGGCCCCGCTGGCCGACCGGCTGCCCCAGGAGATCCGCGACGCGGGCGTCATCAAGGTCGGCTCGGACATCGCGTACGCGCCGGTCGAATTCAAGGACGAGGCGGGCAAGACGGTCGGCATCGACCCGGACATAGCCGCGGCGATGGGCAAGCAGCTCGGGGTCACCTTCGAATTCGAGAACGGCACCTTCGACACCCTGATCACCGGTCTGCGCTCCCAGCGCTACGACATCGCCATGTCCGCGATGACCGACACCAAGGACCGCCAGGAAGGCATCGACTCCGACACCGGCGACAAGGTCGGCGAGGGCGTCGACTTCGTCGACTACTTCACCGCGGGCGTCTCGATCTACACCGAGAAGGGCGACGACCAAGGCATCAAGACCTGGTCCGACCTGTGCGGCAAGACGATCGTGGTGCAGCGCGGCACGGTCTCCGACGACCTCGCCAAGGCCGAGGCCGAGAAGTGCCCGGCGGACCAGAAGCTCACCATCGAGGCGTTCGACAACGACCAGCAGGCCCAGACCCGGCTGCGCGCGGGCGGCGCCGACGCCGGTTCCTCCGACTTCCCGGTCGCCGCGTACGCCGTGCAGACCTCCGGCGACGGCGAGGACTTCCAGCTGGTCGGCGAGCAGGTCGAGGCGGCGCCGTACGGCATCGCGGTCGCCAAGGACGACACCGAGCTGCGCGACGCGCTCAAGGCGGCCCTGGACGCGGTGATCGCCAACGGCGAGTACGCGAAGATCCTGGAGAAGTGGGGCGTCACCGACGGCGCCGTCACCACCGCCACCATCAACGGCGGCAAGTGACCGCGGGCGCGGGCGGGCACTGAAAGGCACCACGCGTGACTGTTGACATCGACAAGAAGGACGGCCCGGCGGGACCCACCCCGTCGGCCGGACCGGGGGCCATCAAGGCCATCCCGGTCCGTCACTACGGGCGCTATGTGGCGGCCGTCGTGGCCCTCGCCCTGCTGGGCTCCCTCGTCTACGCGTTCTCCCAGGGCAGGATCAACTGGGGCGCGATCCCGGACTACTTCTTCGACGACCGGATCCTCGTGGGCGTCGGCAAGACCCTGCTGCTGACCGTGCTGTCCATGGCGATCGGCATCGTCGGCGGCGTCCTGCTCGCCGTCATGCGGCTGTCGAAGAACCCGGTGACCTCGAACATCGCCTGGTTCTACATCTGGTTCTTCCGGGGTACGCCGGTCCTGGTGCAGCTGGTGGTCTGGTTCAACCTGGGCCTGGTCTTCGAGTTCATCAACCTCGGCCCGTTCTACCGGGACGAGTGGTCGGACTTCATGACCCCGTTCCTGACCGCGCTGCTGGGCCTCGGCCTGAACGAGGCCGCGTACATGGCGGAGATCTGCCGCGCCGGTCTGCTCTCGGTCGACGAGGGCCAGACGGAGGCGTCGCACGCGCTGGGCATGAGCCAGGCCAAGACCCTGCGCCGGATCGTGATCCCGCAGGCGATGCGGGTGATCGTGCCGCCGACCGGCAACGAGGTCATCAACATGCTGAAGACGACCTCCCTGGTGTCGGTCGTCCAGTACTCCGAGTTGTTCCGGGTCGCCCAGGACATCGGCCAGACCTCGGGCGCCCCCGCCGAGATGCTGTTCCTCGCCGCGGCCTGGTATCTGCTGATGACCTCGATCTTCAGCGTCGGCCAGTACTACCTGGAGCGGTACTACGCGCGTGGCTCCAGCCGCCGGCTGCCGCCGACCCCGTGGCAGAAGGTCAGGACGCAGTTGCTCTCGTTCAGCCGCCCGAAGGGAGGCACGGCATGACACGCGAGTCCGGCGTGCCCATGGTGAAGTCCGAGGGCGTGCACAAGTCCTTCGGTCCCATCGAGGTGCTCAAGGGCATCGACCTGGAGGTGGCGTCCGGCGAGGTGTTCTGCCTGATCGGCCCGTCCGGCTCCGGCAAGTCCACCTTCCTGCGCTGCATCAACCATCTGGAGCAGATCAACGCCGGGCGGCTGTACGTCGACGGCGAGCTGGTCGGCTACCGGCAGAAGGGCGACAAGCTCTACGAGCTGAAGGACAGCGAGGTCGCGCTCAAGCGCCGGGACATCGGCATGGTCTTCCAGCGCTTCAATCTGTTCCCGCACATGACCGCGGTCGAGAACATCATGGAGGCCCCGGTGCAGGTCAGGGGCGTCGACAAGGGCTCGGCGGGACAGCGGGCGATGCATCTGCTGGAGCGGGTGGGGCTCGCCGACAAGGCCAGGAGCTACCCCTCGCAGCTCTCCGGCGGCCAGCAGCAGCGCGTCGCCATCGCCCGCGCGCTGGCCATGGAACCCAAGCTGATGCTGTTCGACGAGCCGACCTCGGCCCTGGACCCGGAACTGGTCGGTGACGTCCTCGACGTCATGCGCGATCTGGCCGAGTCCGGCATGACGATGATCGTCGTCACCCATGAGATGGGCTTCGCCCGCGAGGTCGGCGACAGCCTGGTCTTCATGGACGGCGGCGTGGTCGTGGAGTCAGGCAACCCGAGGGACGTCCTGACCGACCCCCAGCACGAACGGACGAAGGCCTTCTTGTCGAAGGTGCTCTGAAGGTGCCCTGAAGGTGCCCCGAGGGACGTACGGCACCACGAGGATTTACGACGTACGACGTACGACGAAGGGGCGGTACGAGATCTCCGTACCGCCCCTCGCCGCAGGCGGGCCCTGTTTGCGGGCCCTACCCGCGGGCCCTACTTGAGGGCGAGCAGCAGCGTGTCCGAGGGCGAGCACCACACCGCGCGCGCCTCGCCGAACCCGGCCTCGCGCAGTACCCGGGCGTGCCAGGCGGCGGAGGGCATGTCCCCGTCGGCGTGGTCGCCGTAGATCTCGAAGCGACGGGCGGTGGGTGCGGCGAGGACCGGGTCCTGGGCGGCGAGCCGCCACCATTCGGCCCAGTCGACGGCCCCGTCGTTCTTGGCCTGTTCCATGCGCTCGTGGCGCAGCGCGCGCTCGGCGGCGTTGATCCGGGGGGTGGTCTCGTCGATCATGTGATCGGCGTTCAGGTATACGCCGCCGTCGCGGACCAGCTTCGCGACCTGACCATAGAGAGCCGCCAGGGGCTCCTGGCGCAGCCAGTGCAGGGCGGTGGCGGTCAGGACGGCGTCGTAGGAGTCGTACGGCAGGGTGGTGGGCCAGTGCGGGTCCTTGAGGTCGGCGGTGACGAAGGTGACCCGGTCGTCGTCGGCGAAGGTGCCCTCGGCGATGGCGAGCAGGGCCGGGTCGAGGTCGATGCCGGTGCTGACGGCGCCGGGGAAACGGTCGAGGAGGCGGGCGGTGATGGAGCCGGTGCCGCAGGCGAGGTCGAGGACGCGGGGGGTGCGGCCGACGGTCGCCTCGACCATGTCGAGCATGACCCGGAAGCGCTCCTCGCGGTCGGGCATGTACCACTCCTGCTGGCGGTCCCAGCTGTGCTGCCAGCCCTGCCAGTCGGTCCCGGCCGCGGTGGTGTCCGTCATCGATGCCCTCCGTCGCATACGCGTACGCCCAACCTTGGTAATACCCTGAAAGCACGACCGGCCATTACCCCGACCGCATCACGACAATAAAGCCCCTCCGTAAGGACTACAAGTGGAACTGGCCTATTACTCGGATTACGCGGTGCGGCTCGTGAACAGCGAGGAGCCGGAGCGCGGCAAGGACACGCTGACCTCGGTGGAGGCCGTGCGCGAGCTGTTCGGGGCCAATCAGTCGGCGGCCCGCCGCGCCACGGACGCGGACGTGACGCGCTTCCGGGCGGTGCGCGCCAGGCTCCGCGCGGTCTTCGAGGCGGCGGACGCGGGCGACGAGACCCTCTCGGTCGACCTGCTGAACTCGCTCCTGCTGGAGTTCCCGGTCAGCCCGCAGATCTCCGGCCACGACATCCGCGACGACGACGGCCGCCCCCTGTGGCACATGCATCTGGCCGACCATCCGTCGAACGCGACGGCGGGGTACGCGGCCATCGCGGCGATGGGTCTGGCCTTCCATCTCACCGAGCACGGTGTGGACCGGCTCGGCCTGTGCGAGGCGTCCCCGTGCCGCAACGCCTACCTCGACACGTCCACCAACCGCTCCCGCCGCTACTGCTCCGACCGCTGCGCCACGCGGGCGAACGTCGCCGCCTACCGGGCCCGCAAACGCCTGGAGGCCGACCGGACGGACAAGACGGGCCGGGCCGCCGACACCCCCCAGCGCAGCACCGCGAACGGCGCCCGCTGACCCGCGGGGAACGGCCGGTACCGGAACCGGACCCGCCCCAGCACCAGCTCCTCCGGGACGACCCCGTAGTCCGTGCTGTCCCCCCCGGCGAACGCGTTGTCCCCCAGCACCCACCACCCGCCCTCGCGTCGCTCGGCGGCCCGCTTGACGACCAGCAGGTCCTGCTGGAACGGATGCCGCAGCACGATCACGTCACCGACCCTGATCCGGGCGCCGTAGTGCACCACGAGACGGTCCCCGTGCCGCAGCGTGGGCACCATCGAGGGCCCGGTCACCTCGGCCAGCCCGAAGGGCAGCACAACCCCTCGGCGCTCGCCCTCCTGCGACAGTTCCGGCATCCCGGCACCTCCCCGGTCCGATCCTCCACCAGTCTCAGTCTGACCCCGGACTTTTGTCCTAAGCCCATGGGGGCACCCGCGAAAACCCGTCCCTCAGGGAGTAATGTCCCACCTGAGAAGACGATCACGAGGGAGGAATGCTCCATGCTTTCCCGCCTATTTGCCCCCACGGTCAAGGTCAGCGCACACTGCGACCTGCCCTGCGGCGTGTACGACCCGGCCCAGGCCCGCATCGAGGCGGAGTCGGTGAAGGCCGTGCAGGAAAAGATGGCCGCCAACGACGACCCGCACTTCCAGGCGCGTGCCACCGTCATCAAGGAGCAGCGCGCGGAGCTGGCCAAGCACCACGTCTCCGTCCTGTGGAGCGACTATTTCAAGCCCCCGCACTTCGAGAAGTACCCCGAGCTGCACCAGCTCGTGAACGAAACCCTCAAGGCCCTCTCCGCCGCCAAGGCCTCCACGGACCCGGCGACCGGCCAGAAGGCCCTGGACCACATCGCCCAGATCGACAAGATCTTCTGGGAGACGAAGAAGGCCTGACGCCGATCCGTCGCGCCTCGATCACAGGCAAGAGCCCAAGAGCCAGGGCCGGGACAGCACCCTATGGACCAGCTGCCCGGCCCTGGCTGTGCCCGCGTTCAGTGAAATCCCGGCACGATCAGATAGATCCCGTACGCCACCACCGCCGCGCACGCGGCGAAGCACAGGCCCGCCTGGGCGGCGCCCATGAGGGAACCGACGTCGCCCCGGTCACGGGACTCCCCCCGGTCACGGGACTCCCCCCGGTCACGGGACTTCTCCTGGTCACGGGACCCGCCCCGCTGACCAGCCCCGCCCCGCTGACGCGATTCCGTGGCGCGGGACATCCCGAGGACGCCCAGGGCGAAGACGGCGACCACGGCCACCGTGACGCCGAGGCTCACTGCGGCGACCTCCCCCAGTGAGCTCCAGTTCAGATGCATCGGACGACGCTCCTTCCATGAAGGCGGCGGATCAGGCGACGTCGGAGACCTTCTCGCGCGGGGTCGCGCGGACGCCGACCTCGTGGGTGTCGTTGACGTTGTGCGCGTGGACCGGGTTGCGGCGGGCGAGCAGCACGATGCCGAGCGCCAGCGCGGCCCCGACCAGCGCGACGACGACCGTGCCCACGTCTCCGCCGTGCGTGACCACGCTCGCCGCGAGCCCGCCGACCAGCGCCGCCGCGGGCAGCGTCACCAGCCAGGCCAGCGCCATCCGCCCGGCGACGCCCCACCGCACCTCGGCGAGCCGCCGGCCGAGTCCGGCACCGAGGATGCTGCCCGAGGCGACCTGAGTGGTGGACAGGGCGAAGCCCAGATGGGCGGAGGTCAGGATCACCGCCGTGGACGCGGTCTCCGCGGCGAAGCCCTGCGGTGACTCGATCTCCGTCAGGCCCTTGCCCATCGTGCGGATGATCCGCCAGCCCCCGAGGTACGTACCCAGGCCGATGGCCAGCCCCGCCGACGCGATCACCCACAGCGGCGGACCCGCGTCGGGGCCCAGCGCACCGACCGAGATCAGCGTCAGCGTGATCACCCCCATCGTCTTCTGCGCGTCGTTCGTGCCGTGCGCCAGCGACACCATGGACGCCGACGCGACCTGCCCGATCCGGAACCCCCGCTTCACCTCACTCGCACGGGCCCGCGCGGTGAGCCGGTAGGCGAGGTACGTCGCCATCAGCGCCGCCAGCCCGGCCACCAGCGGCGACGCCAGCGCCGGTACGAGGATCTTCTCCACCACCGCGTCGAAGTTCACGCCGTGCGCCCCCGCCCCCACCCACACCGCGCCGATCAGCCCGCCGAACAGCGCGTGCGAGGAACTCGACGGCAGCCCGACCAGCCAGGTCAGCAGGTTCCACAGGATCGCCCCGACCAGCCCCGCGAACACCATCCCCGGAGTGACCAGGGAGTCGTCCACGATGCCGCCGGAGATCGTCCGCGCCACCTCGGTCGACAGGAAGGCACCCGCCACATTGAGGACACCGCTGATCAGGACCGCCGTCCTCGGGGCCAGCGCGCCCGTCGCGATGGAGGTGGCCATCGCGTTCGCCGTGTCATGGAATCCATTGGTGAAGTCGAAGGCGAGAGCCGTGACGATGACGACGGCCACGAGGAACGTGATGTGGTCCATTCGTCCGATGTAATCGGACGTCAGGCCAATCACCGCCCAAAGGGAAGCAAAGCCTCCGCCCGGATCGAAGCACAGGAAGCACAGGGGGCGCAGTCGCCACACCGCCCACCGCCTACGCTCCCGGTATGACCGTCCGCTGGACCCACGCCTTCATCGACCGGCCCGCCGACCGCTTCGACACCGCCTGCGCCTTCTGGACCGCCGTCACGGACACCCACCTCTCCGAACCGCGCGGTGACCGGGGCGAGTTCACCACCCTGCTGCCCGGCGCCGAGGGTGGTGCCGACGCCTGCGTCAAGGTGCAGGGCATCGCCTCCGGCCCCGGCGGCGCCCATCTCGACTTCGCCGTCGACGACGTGGCCGGCTTCACCGCGCACGCGCTGCGGCTCGGCGCGCGGATCGCCGCCGCGCACGACGGATGGACGGTACTGCGCTCCCCTGCGGGCCGGCATTTCTGTGCCGTGCCCTGGCACGGGGAGTCGGCCCGGCCGCCCGTGGTGCGCGGCAGCCGGCTGGACCAGGTGTGTCTGGACGTCCCGCCATCCTCGTACGACACCGAGGTCACGTTCTGGACCGCGCTGCTCCCCGGCTGGGCGTCGGCGGCGAGCCCGCTGCCGGAGTTCCATGTGATCGTGCCTCCGCCGGGGCTGCCGATCCGCGTCCTGCTCCAGCGCCTGGACACCGACCGGCCCGCCACCGCCCACCTCGACCTCTCCTGCACGGACATCGAGGCCACCGCCACGGCCCACGAACGGCTGGGCGCGACCCGGGTGTCCCGCCAGCGGTACTGGACGGTCATGCGCGACCCGGCCGGCGGCCTCTACTGCCTGACCGGCCGCGACCCGGAGACGGGCGCACGCCCCAAGGCCACCTGACGACGACGCCAACTCGCCGACCCGTCCCCCACCCGTCCGCTACCCCGCTACCCGTCTCCCACCCGCGTCCCCCACCCGTCCCCTTCCCCTCCGCTACCCGGACGGTTCCGCCCCCAGCCGAGCCGCCCGCGCCCGCAGATAACGCTGCTCGGGCAGGCTGAGCGTCCGCGCGGCGGCCGACTCATAGGCGGCGCGCGCCTCCTCGTACGCCCCCGCCCGCTCCAGCAGATGCCCGCGCACCGCGTCGATCCGGTGACCCGGGTCCGGGCCCAGCGCGTCCAGCGCCGCGAGCCCCGCCTCCGGGCCGTCCGCCATCGCGACGGCGACCGCGCGGTTCAGCCGCTCGACCGGGCCGGGCACCAGGCGGACGAGGATGTCGTACAGGCCGAGGATCTCCCGCCAGTCGGTCGCGGCGGCGGTCGGCGCCTCGTCGTGGACGGCGGCGATGGCCGCGCGCAGTTGGTACGGCCCCGGACGGCCCCGTTCCAGCGCCCGGGTGATCAGCTCGACCCCCTCCTCGATGGCCGCCTTGTCCCAGCGCTCACGGTCCTGCTCGTCCAGCGGGACGAGGTCGCCGTGCGGTCCCGTACGCGCCTCACGGCGGGCGTCGGTCAGCAGCATCAGCGCGAGCAGCCCGGCCACCTCGGCGTCCTCGGGCAGCAGCCGATGCACGGTACGGGTCAGCCGGATCGCCTCTCTGGCCAGTTCCCGGCGCTGGAGGCGCGGCCCGGACGTCGCCGTATAACCCTCGTTGAAGATCAGATAGAGGGTGTGCAGCACGGCCGGGAGCCGGTCCGCCCAGGCCTCGGGGCGCGCGAAACCGACCCCGCGCACCTTCCGCTTGGCCCGGCTGATCCGCTGGGCCATGGTGGCCTCGGGCACCAGACAGGCACGGGCGATCTCGGCCGTGGTCAGCCCGCCGACCGCGCGCAGGGTGAGCGCGATCTGCGCGGGCGCGGTCAGCTCGGGGTGGCAGCACAGGAACAGCAGCGTGAGCGTGTCGTCCTCGCGCGGCGCGCGCTCCGCGCCGGGCGGCGGGGCGGTGAACGCGTCCCGCGGCGCCAGCGCGGCGGCCCGCTCCTCACGCCGCCGCCGCGCCTCCTCGCTGCGCAGCGCGTCCGTCAGCCGCCGCGCCGCCACCTTGATCAGCCAGCCCCGGGGATTCTCCGGAACCCCCCGCTCCGGCCACTGCCCGGCCGCCGCGATCAGCGCCTCCTGGACGGCGTCCTCGGCGGCGTCGAAATGCCCGTACCGCCGCACCAGCGCGCCGAGGACCGCGGGACTCAGGTCACGGGCGGCGCGCTGGGCGGCGAG